>RZYK01000322.1 GCA_009930355.1 Campylobacterota bacterium
TATGACGTGCTACCTGGTCCATACAGACACCCGCCTCCGTATGCGATTCTTGTGCATCAGTACCTGTTCCGATAAATATCGGAATTGCAGTCTGGCTTCATTCATGCGACACCTCACGATGTAACACTTGCCCCTTGCTAACCGTTCGGTTTACCACCGCCTGTTCGGGGTTTGCACCCTATAGTTAACACCCATGCCGGGCGCACACGGATGACAATATGGCCAGTAAGGGATTGCGGGCGGATATCCTATCAATATACACGAAAAGCTGAAGCGGGCTACAACCCTTGAATAAACTACTGTACCAGCAATTTTTATACCGCGTGTTTTCGGTTCGCCCTTATTTTTCGGTCTTTGTAAGCCAATCTATTGCATTTATTTTTTTTATTCCGTTATATGTACCTGTGTCGTAGTCCATTGTAATTAAAAGTTTTTCGTGATGGTCTGCAATACTGTCAAATGGTGCTAACTCACGTTCTAAAGTCGTTGCGTTTTCTGCTGTTTGCGAAACTTGTATGTATTGTGTAAAACCTTCGTTGTTACGAACAACAAAATCAACTTCTAAATTGTTGGTTTTTCCTATCCATACCTGGTTGTTTCTGCGTTTTAGTTCAAGATAAATTATATTTTCAAGTAAATGTCCTGCATCGCTTGCCAATTCTTTTCCAAGTAATGCGTTGCGAAAACCTAAATCCACCAAATAGTATTTTTCTTGCGTTGCCAAATGTTGTTTGCCTTTGATGTCATAGCGGTTTACTTTGTAAAACAAATAGGCTTCAACCAAAGTATCAATGTATTTTGACACCGTTTTGTTGTCAATTTTCTTTTTGTTTGTCGTTAAAACTTTGGCAATGTTTCCTGCTGAAACTCTTGAACCAATTATATCTATTAAAAAGGTTACAACTTCCTGATAGGATTCTTCGGCATAAATAGTATAGCGTTTAGAAATATCGTTGTCGTAAATATTTTTGAAAACCGTTTGCAAATATTCATTTGCAAAATGATTTCCGTCTGCTGAAAGTCGCACAGCTTCGGGAAAACCACCTGTACGCAAATATTCAGCAAAAGCACGGTCAGGGTTTGTGGTTTTGCCTGTGAACTCTAAATATTCAGCAAAAGAAAAAGGCAATACATTTATTTCATAAGCTCTACCTGTGAGCAAAGTTGCCAATTCGCTTGATAATAAATATGCGTTTGAACCTGTAACGTACAAATCTATGTTTGGGTGAACGTACAAGCCTTCCAACATTTTTTCAAATTCGGGAACGTTTTGCACTTCGTCTATAAACACATAATTGCTTACGTTTTTTTTAAGATGCTTAATGATGTAATCGTAAATCTCTTTCCAATTTTTTTCTGCTAAAAACCGAAATTCGGGCATATCCATATTGATCGCCAAAATGGAAACTTTGCCGTTTTCTTTACGCAACAAGTCTTGAAATTGTGTCATTAAAGTTGATTTTCCACAACGCCTAACGCCTGTGGCAACCTTAATTAAATTCTTGTCTTTAAGAACACTAAGTGTATCTAAGTACCGTTTACGCGCTATTATTTTCATAGGGTAAAGATAAACAAATTCCTAAAACTACTCAAAAATAAAAACATTTAGGAATTTCATAATTCGCTTTTTGGTCAAGTTCGGTTTATAGCGTTTTTAAAACCATGGTCTTTGACAAATAAATTTCGTCTGATCAATGTCATTCGTGCTTGTCTTGCCGTGTCAGGGTGACCGATAATCGAGTAGATCAAGATACGAAAAGATCTTCGTATCTCCACCCTCTCACACCACCGTACGTACCGGCCGGTATACGGCGGTGGATATTTCGGACTAAGCTGACCCCCTGAGCAGTTTTAGTTTCTTTATGTAGATATACCGGCCATGTTGTGCCACTCATACCGGGCATATTGTGCCACACAAAACAGATGTGATTTCAATGCCAAAATTACACATTAAGTTAATTCGT
>RZYK01000323.1 GCA_009930355.1 Campylobacterota bacterium
ACAAAGAACATATGTCCCCACATAAACAAACCTAAGAATAGACCAGTTGCACTTTGAATATAATCAAGTTTCGCTGGAACTCTACTCTTTTTCCCCTCAACACTCGTACCTAAAAAACCTTCAAGTAGGTCATTCACATTTTATCCTTTTTGTGAAGTTTGGTAAACACCCATAAACGCACAAAATGTACATTTATGGGTGGCTACAGCTTTGTTAGAAAACGCTTCATACACTCATGAAAAGCAGTTTTTTCACCACACGAAACACTTATTTGATACTTAATGAATGAAATTATAATATATGCAGGGGGATTTAAAAGGGATTTTTTTATCCCTTTTTAGCTCGTTTGATTATAAAAAAGTAGAGTAAAAGCCCACAAAAAGCCATTACAATCGAAAGTGCTTGTCCTTTGCTCATCCAATTGCCATACACAAACCCAATTTGAAAATCAGGCTCTCTAAAAAACTCGGCAACAAAGCGTCCAACGGAGTAGAAAAAGCCATAAAGGGCAATCAATTCGCCGTCATATTTTTTGTAATTTCTGTAAATATAGAGTACAACAAAAACCATCAAACCTTCTAGCACAGCCTCGTATAATTGGGAAGGATGACGCAATACTCCATCGACATAGATCCCCCACGAAACCTCTGTGGGTCTACCGATAAGTTCTTGGTTTAAGAAGTTGCCAATCCGTCCAAAAACATACCCCACAGGCACACTAATTGCCACCACATCCAGTAGCTTCCAGACATTAATTTTATATTTTAAGTTAAAAAACCATGTCCCTAGAAAAAAGCCCACAATCGCACCATGATAGCTCATCCCTCGAATACCCACAAACGTACCATCCATAAAAGGGTTAAACATCTGCCACGGATGAGTCAAATAATACTCCACATGCGGATCATAAAACAGAATGTAGCCAATCCGTGCACCTAGCACAATGCCAATTTCTATCCAGATAAAATAACTCTCTAAAATCTGGTTACTAAAGCCCACGTTCTCACGTTTAACGTACCATTTAGCTGCGTAAAGCGCACCTAGAAGCGCTAACATGTACATTAAACCATACCAATGCACAGCAAAACCACCTACTTTAAAGGCAACAGGGTCAAAATGCGAATAAATTTCATTCCAAAAAAGCATAAAAATCCTTACATGTAAAAAGAAAAGTCTACCCGAAGAAGGTTGAGAAAGTCTTTAGAAGCTCAATTGCTCACATACGACCTGATTACGCCCATTCTCTTTAGCACGGTACAATGCCTCATCCACACGTACCATCATGCTTTTTTCATCATCTCCCTCATGAAATGTTGCCACCCCAAAACTGGCTGTTTTCATCCCAACCTGTGAAAAGGAAAATGATGCAACGCATAGACGCAATTTTTCTGCTAGTAAAGAAGCATTTTCAAGCGTACTATTGGGCAATAAAAGTAAAAATTCCTCCCCACCCCAACGCCCAAAAATATCTTCAGAGCGAATCTGTGCTTTAACGCATAAAGCAAACTCTTGCAAAATCGTATCTCCCACTTGATGCCCATAGGTATCATTGACCGATTTAAATTTATCAATATCAAGCAAAATAATCGAAAAAGGTGTGTGATGTCGCCTTGCAATCGAAAGATGGTGCGCAAAAAGTTCATCCAATTTTAAACGATTGTAAAGTCCTGTGAGTCTATCGATGATAGAGAGTTCTTCGACCCGTTTTTTATCGGTAATATCCGTTCGAATCGCGGTATATCCAATTAAAGAGTAATCTTCATCGTACAGTGGCGCAATAATCGTCTCGACCCAATACGCACTGCCATCTTTATGTCTATTTTTAAGCTCACCTCTCCAAATCAAACCACTTTTAATCGCCTTCCACATCTGCTCATACACCGAGGAAGGAACATCCGCATGACGTACAATCGAATGATTTTCACCAATAAGTTCCTCTTTAGTGTACCCTGAAATCTT
>RZYK01000324.1 GCA_009930355.1 Campylobacterota bacterium
GTAACGCATCTTTATTCCGCTTTCTTTTGGAGTTTAAAGTTATAATAGCGATATTTTTTTATAAAATGACTTAATTAGTAAAAAAATATTTACTTAAAAGAAAAGAAAGTGAATTAAAACATGTTTTGTAAAATTTGCAACACTTTAACAGAGGCTATTTCCGATATTAGTTTAAAAAAAACATACCATTTTTGTCACACCTGCGATGCCATTGCGCTTGATTCTTCGGATTATCTTCTTCCAGAAAAAGAGCATGCCCTTTATAATAATCACCATAACAGCCTTGAAAATGAAGGGTATGTTGCCATGTTTGAAGATTTTTTAGATTTTTTCTGGGACAATCTTACATGTAAAGAAGAATCGCTCGATTTTGGCTCAGGCCCTGCCCCAGTTTTGAGCTATTTACTGGAAAGAAGAGGGGTTAGAGTAGATTGTTATGATAAATTTTACCAACCTAAACCATGTTATGAAAATAAGTTGTATGATTTCATTACCTCAACTGAAGTTTTTGAGCATTTAGAAAATCCCTTAGAGACACTCCAACTGCTTAGTTCACATCTAAAGCCTCATGGGACTCTTGCCTTAATGACCCTTTTTCATAGTAATGATAAAGCACACTTTTTACAATGGTGGTATCGAAGAGACCCGACACACATTATTTTTTATACTCCTAAAACGCTTGAAATGATGGCGGAAAAATGTGGATTGTGTGTGCTTAAAACAGATAATAAACGCATTATGATTTTGAAAAAAAAGTAGCGCCATAAGCGCTACTTTTGGGTAAAGGTGTGGAGATTATCGGTAGTAACGGTCTCGCTCATAGTCACGGTAGTAAGAGCGATGAGGATGGTGATGTCTTGGAGGCTCGTATCGGTGACGTGGCGCATTGTCAATAATAATCACCCGCTCTCTTACATAAGGCTCTGTGTAAACCACCGTTGTGCGTGGTTGCTCGACATAACGAGGTTGTTCAACATAATGGGTTGTTGTGTAACTTCTTTGCGGCGTTCCACCAAATAGATTTCCAGCACCTTCAAGCAACGATGGTAACAGAAGAACCGCTCCCGCACCAATAAGAGCGCCCTTCTCTCTATCGCCTATTGCATAAGCACTGGTCATGCCACTTACAAGTAATGCTGTACAGAGTAAAACAGTTTTTACGATTTTCATCTGGGACTCCTTCAAAATAATAGAGGCATTCTAAAACAAAATTGTGAATCAGTTGTGAATTTTTTGCACCCATTTCCAATAAAATCCAAATAAAACAAAACTACATCCTAAAACACATGTAATCATCCACAAAGCAACACCCCACTCAAACAGTGCGCCAATGGCAAATGACACGAAGGTGCTCATCCCCATAAAAACCATATCGTTATAAGCAATCACTCTGCCATAAAAAGCTTCATCGGTTTCATACTGCAAAAGCGTGTAAGTGTAAGACCATAGGGTTGCGGTAAAAAGACCACACAGTAAAATACCTATAAAACTAAAGTAAAAATCAAACTGCAATACACCCCAAAGAATAATGCTCAACCCTTGTGCTATGAAAACATAAAAAAGCGTTTTTGCATTAATAAATGGACTTAAAAAGAACTGCCCAAAAACTAAAGAAATGGCACGTGTGGCGTTAATAAATCCAATCACTAAAGGAATGGAAAGAAGATGTTTATACTCATGATCGGCCAAAAGTGCAATCAATGCATCATACGCACTAAGCCCCACACTCGCATGCAATAAAATCAGATGGACAATTTTAGGATGACGTTTTAAATAGAGAAAACCCTCCATCATCATTGCTTTTACATGTAAAGCGTGATTGGTCGCCAAAGAGGGGATATTTAGCTTTAATAGCAAAGCAAACCCTACACAATACAAAATCATATCTGCCACAAATGCACTCGTTGTGCCAAAGTAGTGAATGTAAAATCCAGATATTGCCATTCCAAAGGCATA
>RZYK01000071.1 GCA_009930355.1 Campylobacterota bacterium
CATGTAAGCTTAACGCCTATAATAAGAGAAAATATGCCTTATATAACCTTACTGCCCAAATGGAGTTATAAACTAAACGAAAATGGTTATATGCTGCTGGATTATATTTCTATATTGGCAAGGCAGAACGCCGAACAAATAAAGCAGGCAGGATATTTCAATATTGGATTAGAAACAGTAAGGGCTTATATGGGGCTACCAACGCCAGAGGAAGCCGGCGACGATCCTAAAAGGCTTATATTCGAGCCAATAGAAAAAGCAATAACAGAAATAGAAGAAAAGCAAGAAGGCACAGCCTTTAAAATAACTCCGAGCTATGACACAGAATATAAAAATATCCATTCATATTTAGCCGGCTATTTAAAAATAGAATTAGATCAACCCATGCAGGACAGCTTAACCTTAATAGCAAACAGACAAGAAAAAGAATATAAATTAGAGCAAAATCGCATTGAGAAGGCAAAGCAAAAAGCAGCAGAAAGCACAATAAAATAAGGATAAAAAACAAGGGCAGCCAGCGACGGTTAGCCCTATTTTTTACATATTTTACCGTCAACGCACTCGGGAATACCGTCAACGCACTCGGGAATACCGTCAACGCACTCGGGAAAATTTATTTTTATAAATGGCTGGAAACAGCACCACGCCTAGAGCTATAGTTTTTTTAAAAGTATTTTTTTTGAGATAAGAGATATATCAATAGATATATCAATGTAGCGCATAACCGCCTTTCTTAAAAAGGGCGGTATGCTATAATGCCTTTGAAAAGAAAAGACCGGCAAAGAGTTTTTCTTTACAGGCAATAAGAACCTTAAAGGGTATAAGCAGTAATGACACCCGCCTAAGTTGAACTTAGGGCGAAGGATACAAGACCGATAGTTAGACAAAGAACCTTTTGCGTAAATGCTATACGGATTTTTTGGAAAGCAGGGCTGTCTGTCCTTTCAATATAAACATATATCCCCCTTAAAAAGACATATATAAGAGGGTACAAGACCGCTTAGGTATACCTTCGTTGAATATTTGCCAAATTTTATATAGCCCCTGTGGTATTTGCGTTACAATAGCTATCTTTAAAGGCTTTTAAATAACAAAGAAAGGAGATGTTGAATTATAAGCAAACATAACTGTTATTGGAAAGAGATAGCAAAAGGCCATTTTAAAGCTATGAATACCTGCCAACTTTGCGGGGCTGAATATAACAACGGAAATGTATATGCTTCAAAGTATTGCCCTGTTTGTGCTGACAAAGTGAAGAAGGAAAAGGCGGCGGAAAGGGTAAGGAAGTATAGGGAAAAGCAAAAGGCTGCAATAAGTTGACACTATAAAAAGGGTATTTTTCGGCACGATAAAAAGATAATATCAGCACATTTAGCACACCCTAAAAAGGGTAAACAGTTATTACTTTACAGGGAAAGAACTACTACAGAAAACTACAGTTAGGGGCGTGAACTATGGATAAAAACGAAGCTATTGAGTATGTAAGAAACAATGCAGCAGACATATTGCCAAAGGATAAAAGCGGAAAAGGTTATATTTGCCCTATATGCAACAGCGGCAGCGGCAAGAACGGAACAGGCCTAACAACCAAAGACGGACAGCATTTTACCTGCTGGGCTGGCTGCTATACCAACAGCGACATTATAGACATAATGGGGCAGAAACATAACCTTACAGCCTTTAATGATAAATTAAATAAGACCTTTGAGTTATTCAATATAGATGTTACGGATCAGAAAGAATATAGCACTTTTAAGAAAGTTGAAAAGGCATTAAGGATAGAACCATTACCAGAGGAAAAAGAAGATTATACAGCCTTCTTTTTACAGGCACACAGCAACATTAATAAGACCGACTACCCGCAAACAAGGGGCTTAAGCAAGAAAATTATAGACCGCTTTAATCTGGGCTATGTTGAAACATGGCAAAGCCCCAAAGCATTGAAAGAAGGCAAGAAGCCGCCGACAAGCCCACGCCTTATAATACCGACCAGCGCACACAGCTATTTAGCAAGGGAAACAAGAGAGAAAAGAACAGATTATAGCGTATTGAAAGAAGGCGGCATAGAGCTATTTAATACAGCCGCATTGAACACCGGCAAGCCTGTATTTATTACAGAGGGTGAAATAGACGCTTTAAGCATTATAGAAGCTGGCGGCGAAGCTTTAGCACTAGGCAGCGTAGCAAACATTAAGAAGCTGCTAACTTTCCTTACAGGTAAAACACCGGCACACCCGCTTTTAATTGCTATGGATAATGATATAGCTGGACAGAAGGCTGCTGCTGAACTAGCAGAAGGGCTGGAAAAGCTAGGTATTAAGCATTACAACGCAGGCATAGCAGAAGGATATAAAGACGCAAACGAAGCCCTTATAGCAGACAGGCAGGAATTATGCGAGTCCATAAAAAGGGCTGAAAATATAGAGAACGCTGAACAAGAAGCCTATAAACAGACAAGCGCAGCAAGTCACCTGCAAGAATTTTTAAATGGTATTAAGGATAGCGTAAACACGCCATACATACCCACAGGCTTTACAAAGCTTGACGAAGCATTAGACGGCGGCCTATATGAAGGGCTTTATATCATTGGGGCTATACCTTCATTGGGTAAAACTACACTAGCATTACAGACAGCTGACCAGATCGCAAAGCAGGGGCAAGATGTTTTAATCTTTTCGCTGGAAATGGCCAGAACTGAATTAATGGCAAAGAGTATCAGCCGCCTTACCCTTGAAAGTGTTTTAAGTAATGTTATAGACAACAACGGCAGCATAAGGAACGCTAAAACAGCTAGGGGCATAACAACCGGCAGCAGGTATGAAAATTACAGCCCACAAGAAAAGGAACTAATCAAGACAGCTATTACAACTTATAGCGAGTACGCCGGCAACATCTACATAAGCGAAGGCATAGGCAATATAGGGGTAAAAGAAATAAGGGAAGCAGTAGCAAAGCATATTTTACTTACAGGCAAAACGCCGGTAATCTTAATTGACTATATCCAGATCATAATGCAAGGCGACAGCAGAGCGACAGACAAACAGAACATAGACAAGGCTGTAATAGAATTAAAACGCATAAGCAGGGATTATAAAGCGGCTGTTATTGGTATATCGAGCTTTAACAGAAGCAACTATAAAACAGAAGTCAGCATGGAAGCTTTTAAAGAGAGCGGCGGCATTGAGTATTCAAGTGATGTATTAATAGGCTTGCAACTTAAAGGGGCAGGGGGCAAGGATTTTGACGCAAACGCAGCCAAGGATAAAAACCCCAGAGAGATAGAACTAGTAGTATTAAAAAATAGAAATGGGGCGACAGGTAAGAAATTAGAGTATGAATATTACCCTTTATTCAACTATTTTAGGGAAGTATAGGGGGTAAGCATGGAATTAGACTTTTCTGTATTGGATAACATTAAAAGTGACGCTTTAAATTGCCCTGCAAGCATAGGCAAGAATGAAATGCGAACAAGTATAAGTGAAAAAGCACAAAGTCAGCCACAGAGCAAATATGAAGGCGAGAAGGGTATATCTTTTAATAAGCTTGAACAGATAAGGCAGGATAATAAAAAGCAAGCTGAAATATATCAAAAAGAGCAGGAAAACATTAAAAAAGCGGGCGACATGATACCAGAAATAACAAAAGGGATATTGGCAGCAGATAATCCATTAGTACTTTTATTAAAGGCCATTGAGTGCATAGGAATAATGACCGGCAATAATGCTTTTTATAGCCAAAGCCTAAACGATATTAAAACAGTTTACGGAATAGGGCTGCATGATCCGCAAGCAATAGAAATAGAACTACAGGAAACAGACAGCCGGCTTGCTAAACTATGGGCGGCAATTAACGAAGCAACACCAGAGGAACAAAAGAACCTAGAGCGGGCAATAAAAGCGCATGAGCAGAAAATAGAATACTTGAAAAGGCTGGCAGGATAAAAGAAGGCGGGGCATAAAAGCCCTGCTTTTTTGTTGTTCAATAGGTAAGGTGTAGATAAGGTTAAAAGGAAAAATGATGTTGAAAATTGTTGAATTAAAAACCTAATAAAACCTAACTTTTGCAAGAACTGAAAAACGCCGCCAGCCCCAATATATAAAGGTTTACGCTGCCTTGTATGATATATACCCATAGTAAGCGCATAAAAGCCCCACAAGCAAGGTATAGACAAGGTATAGGGAAAATATACGCCGTTCCGCACAAACAGCCTTTAATGACATTCTGCTGCCTTGATACCTATATTTTATAGGCTTTAAGAGGTTGACATTTATTGACATTTAGAACTTGAAAAAACCTGTAATCAGAACTACATAAAACTACAACTAGTAGGGAAAAGTAGGGAAAACTAGTGTTAGTAAAAGTTAGTATCAGAAATAAAAATTTGCTGGCCGTACCTAGTAAGAAAAAAGAAAGCTGTTAGATTAAAACTAGGGGGCGGGGTAGCAGTTAAGCCCTTCGGGCATACATATAAAACAATGTATCGGTATATGAAAATAAGTGTTGACATAGTGAAAACAGGGTGATATAATGCAACTATAGAAAGATATATACATAGATATACACACATACATATACACACAAAGAAAGGGGCTTTAATCATGGGAGAACTGACCAGAACAAGCGGCGGCGCATTGGTAATGCAGCAGGCCATTACAGAGGATTTATATCAAAGCTTTATTAACTTTATAGACGCAAAGCCCAAAACAATAGAAACATATACCAGAGCATTGAAACAGTTTATAGCTTACCTTTACAGGAACAATATCAACCAGCCGCAAAGGGCTGATGTTATAGCCTTTAGGGAAGAATTGAAAGCAACAGGACACAAGCCCAGCACTATTCAGAACTACATAACAACAATACGCTTATTCTTTCAATGGACAGAGCAAGAACATCTTTACGCTAACATAGCCAGCAAGATAAAAGGGGCAAAGATAGATCAAGGCCACAAGAAAGATTATTTGACAGGGCAACAGGTTAAGACCTTGATTAATGACATTGACCGCACAACGGAACAGGGGCAAAGGGATTATGCTATTCTTTCCCTTATGATAACAACCGGCTTAAGAACTATAGAGGTAATAAGGGCTGATGTTGGCGACTTAAGGGTATTAGGTAGTGACACAGTATTATATATTCAAGGCAAGGGGCATGACGAAAAGACCGACTTTGTAAAAGTCAGCGAGCCCGTAGAAAAGGCTATTAGGGAATATTTAAAGACCAGAAGTATAAACGATCAGCAGCCATTATTTGCAAGCGAAGCCAACAGGAACAAGGGCGGGCGCATGACCACCAGAAGCATAAGCAGAATAGTAAAAGACAATTTAATAAATGCTGGTTTTAATAGCGACAGGCTGACCGCTCACAGTTTAAGACATACAGCTGCAACACTTAACCTTTTAAATGGCGGCAATATAGAAGAAACACAGCAGCTTTTAAGACATACAAGCATTAATACAACCATGATATATTCACACCATTTAGACCGCATGAAGAACAACAGCGAGGACAGAGTAACAAAGGCTATTTTCGGCTGATACACACAGCAACATACATATAGATACATACACATAGGCACAACGGCGGCAACGCCTAGAGCAACAAATATAAAGGGGGAATGGTTATGCCAGACAGTACAAAGCACAATATACCTTTAAGGGTAAGAAATCTAATTAGGAAGGCCGGCACAAGAAAGACGAAGGAAATTGCAGACTACTTGCAGATAAGTATTAGAGTAGCAGACCTTCCAAGCAGTATTAACAGCTTTAGCGCAACGATTTTGAAGAATAGGTATATTTGCATTAGTGACCAGCTAAACGAACCCATAGAGCAGAATAAGGCTATTTGTAAGGGTATAGGGTATTTTCTTATAGGCGGCAACGAGGAAGAATTAGAACACTTTGAAAATGAACTGTATAGTCAGCTTTTAGATGGCGATCTGCAAAGCGCAGATAATTACCTAAGAATTGGTTAAGCATAGAAGCGGGCAGGGGCAAAACCTTACCCGCTAAACCTGCTTTTAAATTGAGTTATCGAACACTATAAAAAAGGAGTGGCAAACATGGGCGAAATTATCTAATTTAACAAAGGCAGCGAAGAAGATTTAGCCAGCATAGAAATAGAGCTGACAGACGAATACAAAGAAGAACTAACGGAAGTAAGCAACTTTATAAAGGGGCTGCCAATAAGCACAGCAGACAATGACAAGCTAGTAGCATTGCTGACAACCGCAACAAATAAGATAATGGGTGACGCTTACCTGCAAGGCTTTAAAATGGGCGTAAAAATAACGGAAAATTACTAGAGAAAAGCAAATAGAAAAGGGGGTGACATTATGGGCGGCTTTTTAGCTTGTATCACATTGGCAATATTTGAACCTGTTTTTATTCTATTAAGGGGCATAGACGATAAATAAGGGGGATAGTTAAGCATGGTTATAGCAATTATTAACCAGAAGGGCGGAGTATCAAAGACCACAACGGCGGCGGCATTAGGGGCAGGGCTTACCCTTAGAGGTTATAAAGTGCTGCTGGTAGACTTAGACGCACAAGGTAATTTAAGCTATTCGCTGGGCGCAGAAGAAAGCAATTTCACTACCATAGATGTTTTAACAAAAAAGGTAAAGGCTGCTGATGTTATCCAGCACTTAGAGCAAGGCGACCTTTTACCGACTAGCCCAGAGCTTGCACTAGCTGACAAGCTTTTAGGCGACACCGGCAAAGAGTACAGGCTTAAAGAAGCATTAAAACCTGTAAAGGGAAACTATGACTACATAATCATAGACACGCCGCCGGCTTTAGGAGTATTAACAGTAAACGCCTTAACCGCTTGTAATGGGGTAATAATACCGGCGCAGGCTGATGTATTCAGCTTACAGGGCATTAGCCAGCTATACGCAACCATAAGCGCAGTAAAGCAATATACTAACCCTTCTTTAAAGGTTATGGGCTTATTGCTAACACGCTTTAGCGGCAGGGCAGTATTAAGCAAGAATATAGCCGGAGTAATGGAACAGACAGCCAAAGAGCTGGACACAAAGCTATTTAATACTACGATCAGAGAAGGCATAGCAATAAAAGAAGCACAAATAAGCAGACAAAGCATTTTTGAATATGCACCAAAGAGCAACACAGCGCAAGATTATAGCGACTTTATAGACGAATTAATACAAGGATAGGGGGCGGCAACATGACAGGAAAAGACTTCACGACAACGGCAAAGCAGACAATTAACCCAGCCTTAAGCTTTATAAGCAAGCAAGAGCCGACACCAGAAACACCAGCACCGGCGAATGATATACCCATGAAAAGAAACCCGCTGTTTGTTGAAACCAAAAGCAAACGCTTACAGGTTTTAATGCAGCCAAGCTTACACGCAAGACTAAAGAAAATAGCCTATGAAAAAGGGCTTAGCTTTAACGAGCTGTTACACTCAACGCTTGAAGCATACGCAGACGAAGAAGAAAAGGGATAGGGGTAAAATCTCTAACCGATACAACCCTTTGGCGAGCGTGCGCCATTAAGCGCAAAATTCCGCAGGTTTTAAAACTTTTTTTAGAAAGGCCAAAAAGAAAGCGAGGGCTATAATATGACCGAGATTAAGACTTATACCTTAGAGGAAGTAGTAGACATTTTAAAAGTAACACGCAGAACGATTTATAACTATATCAAGGGCGGGCAGCTGAAAGCGGTTAAGATGGGAAAGTATTGGAGAGTACCACAGAAAGAACTAGAACGCTTTATTGAAGAAGGAACAGAAACAAAATAATGTTATTGTCCGCAAATTACTATTAGCAGACAATGAAACCAATATATACATACATACATACATATACTGATATACACATAAACATATAAAGTTATCCAAGCCCCTAAAAGGGCAACAGTATATATATATATATATCAGCATACACATACAGATAAGGCGTTTGAAATAATCAAAGGTACTTCCGAGGGGGTATGCCGGTACGAAGGTCGGCAATGCGGCGGCAAATCTCTCTTACAAATTTTCTTATTTTACAGGGGCGATTATCCACAAAGACGGTTATCCGTTGCCTATAAAAAAGGGGTGATTTAAGAGCATGGAAGAAAAAGAAAAACTATCAGAAGTATATAAACAGCTAAGACATTATTGTAAGGCAGATAATCTGGAACAATGGGCAGCAGAAAACAACCGGCCTATTATAGACGAAACAATAGCATTAATTAAAGAGATAGTGGAAACAGGGGC
The DNA here is from genome assembly GCA_009930355.1 of Campylobacterota bacterium. GTDB lineage: Bacteria > Campylobacterota > Campylobacteria > Campylobacterales > Sulfurospirillaceae > Sulfurospirillum. Next base: position 8,230 of record RZYK01000071.1, read on the forward strand.
AGAAACCCTTTTAGTATCTTCTGAACTTCGCAAAGTACAGCAATCACTTGCAAATCAAGAGATAACACAGGCAGAATATGACACCAACCCATATAAGCAAGCCTTCGACAAGTACGCCGGCAAGACATTCTATCAAATACGCAAGCTGGCAAATGTATGCTTATTGCAGACTATTTTACCTTTAAAGAAGATACCACCATATAAAAAGGCTGCTGATAAAGCAATTAAAAAAGCAGAAGTAATCATAAAAAGAATTTGCAAGGAAACCAACTGCAACGATGAAACCAGACTTTTTTTAGCAGAGGACTTAGTACGAAACGTATCATATAAGGCCTATATTGTTTATTATCCAGAAAAACTTATTCAGCATAGCGAATGGTTTAAAGAAATAGCCTTACGGATAAATAACGTAATGGCGCAAATAACCAAGCCGGCAACTGATCCTAAAAACGATAAATACTATAATGAACGTGACCAGCTTTTAAATGAGTTGGAAGAAGGCACACGTTTATACAATAACGGCATATATCAATACAACAAGGCCGACAGGATAGCCGCTGACATTATAAGCAGGTTATACCCAGAGCAAGTAATAGACCAGAACATAATGAGAACGGAAAGGGATAATAAGCTTTATTTTACCCTGCCCAGCACCAGCACAACAAAGATCATGAAGCAAATTTTAAACAACCCAACAAGAGTAAGAACGACAAAAAGAGGCCAAATAAAACAAAATAAACTATTATTGACCGGCGACAGCACAATAACCTATAAAGGGAATGACAGCACAGTAACACTTACTTTAGAGCGCACAAGGGAATTATTTACAAAGAAGATACAGAACGGCGCAAAGGTATTTAATTTTTTCTTGCAGAAGCTTAACGAGCAGCACCGGCGAGAAATAACCACATTCCAACTATCCGAACTTGTAGAAAATGGGGCTTATGCAAACAAGGATAGCGCATATAGAGGGCTTAAAAGCATATTAAATAAAATATATGCTATTAGCATTGAAGGCATAGCAACGGAGTATAACGGCAGAAAGAAACAAGAAAAAGCCTTTGCTAAAAGTCGTATAGTATCTACCTTTGATGTTACCTATAATAGTTGTCATGTAAGCTTAACGCCTATAATAAGAGAAAATATGCCTTATATAACCTTACTGCCCAAATGGAGTTATAAACTAAACGAAAATGGTTATATGCTGCTG
>RZYK01000072.1 GCA_009930355.1 Campylobacterota bacterium
AGATTCGTTGCTGCATTTAAAAATTTTTCATCCACATCCGTAGAACTTCGCGTAATGGCAACATCACAGTCTCCTATGATTTTCAACAATTCATCTTTTGGAAGCTTTACTGCATCAACAACGTCAATATCTTTCTCAGCACGTAAGATTTCAAAACCTTTTTCGTGGATTGCATCGCATACAATGATCTTTTTTGTTTTCATAACCAAACCTCGACAATTTTTGATTTAATATCATATTTTTCAAGCTCTAAAACAACACTTTCTAGTTTCTTTGCACTTTTTTCTTCTACAAAAATCAAAGGAAATTTATCTTCTTTAATCACCATATAGGGTAAATGTAAAGATGTTAGTGTTTGAATAATACAAAAGAGTGAATAACGATCCGCCCGATCAATCACCAAGCGAAACGATTTTGTTTTTCCATTACCACCCAACTCTTTTGCTAAATCAATTTGCATAAAAAGTTCATTGACAGGAAAAATGAACTCTCGTGAATCTTTTTGCGCCATCTCTTTAATCCACATCTTTTTATCTGTGTGTTGATTAATCTCTGGCTGTTTTGAAGATTCGTACTCAGCCATATCTATTTTAACGTCAACCTCTTGATTTAGGAGTTGGGATAAAAAAAATCCCACTCCTACAAAAAGTATCACAAAAAGTGCGCCAAGTACTTTTCTTTGCATGGATTACTTCAGTTGATCTTTTAAGATATCTCCAAGCGTCATTTTTTCTTCTTTATTGATTTCTTTAAGCGCTTCTCTCTCTTTTAATTTAGAAAGACGTCTAACAGAAAGACGAATACGATTTTTTTTGTCATCAATAAAAGTAATAGCCGCTTCGATTTCATCACCTACTTTAAGATCTGCTTCATTTACTTGCCCCAAATCTTCTTTACGAATCAATGCATCGACATTCTCTTCCAACTCAACAAAAATACCAAATTCTTTAATATCTCTGATTTTACCATGGACAATATCACCGTTCTCATGTGTCTTTGCATATTTTTGAATAGGACTATCTTCAAGCTCTTTTTTACTCAAAGAAACTTTTTCAGCTTCTTCGTCAATTTTTACAATTTTAACTTCAACAACATCACCGACATTGAAAAGCTCTTTACATTTGTTATTGCGATCCCATGAAGCATCTTCATTGTGTAACAATCCCTCAATACCACCAATTTTAACAAACGCACCAAACGCAGTAATGGTTGTAATTTCACCCTTAACAACATCACCTACTTTGTATTTTTTTGTAAATTCATCAAATGGTTTAGCCAGAACATTTTTCAAAGAAACACGTAAACGTCTCTCTTTGGCATCAATTTCAATAACCTCAACATCAACCACTTGACCCTCTTCAATATAATCACGTGGATGTTTGATATTTTTATCCCATGAAATTTCAGAAATGTGTAAGAAGCCTTCAATATCATTACCCAAATCAACAAATGCACCATAAGGTTCAATATTGCTAATGGTTACTTGAATAGAATCACCCGTTTCAAGTTCATCTTTAATTTCATCCCAAGGATCTGGCATAGCCGCTTTTACCGAAAGTGATAAGTGGCGTTTATCTTTATCGTATTTAATTGCTTTAACAGGAATGATTTCACCCTCTTTGTACAATGTACCAGGATTTACAGGACCTTTGTAACTAATTTCACTGTAGTGAACCAAACCATCAATACCACCCACATCTACAAACATTCCATAGGTTGTAATCTTTTTAATGGTTCCATCAACGACTTCATCACGGTCAATAAGTTCTTGAACAATTTCTTTACGTTTTTTACGGTCATCGTCCAAATATTTTTTACGAGAAATGATGATAGATTCTGTCTCTTCATCGATTTTAATAATTTTAACTTTCAGTGTTTTACCCATTAAACTGTTCATATCTTTAACAGCCGCTTGTGAACGAGGAAGGAAAAATTCAATACCTTCTTTGTTTTCCGCAATAAATCCACCTTTATTTTTGCCAGTGATTTTAACATCAAAAGCAATATCATCTTCTTCTTTATATTCAGCAATAAATGCCTTAATACGATCTTTACGAAGGGCCTTTTTGTGCGAAACCGCTGGTCTTTCGTTTCTGAAGCCTGTAATGACTACAGGAATCACATCACCAACTTTACATGTAATGTTGCCATTCTCATCTGTTACTTCTGATGCGTTTAAGCGTCCCTCAGACTTCTTACCCACGTCTACTAAAATAACATCTTCTTTAATTGCGACTACCACTCCGTTGATGAGCGCATCTTTCTCAGAATCTTTGAAAGACTCTTCCAACATCGCCGCAAAATCCATCTCCTCATGTTCGTCCACGGCGTCAGTATGAACAGCTTTGTTCGCCTCTTTTACCATTGTATACCCTTTTTTGATTGATTTTTAACACATTTAGTTACATGTAAACATGCAAAAGTTGTTTATTATACTTTAATTTCGCTTATTTTTCCAATTATTTTTTCAATAATCCAGTCAGGCGTTGAAGCACCTGCCGTAACACCGCAAAGCGTTTTTCCAACAAACCATGAAGGTTCTAAATCTTTTTCACTCTCAACTAAAAAGCTATCTTCACAGTACTCTTTACAAATACTATGCAACTGTTTTGTATTAGAAGAATTTTTTCCACCAATCACAATGACAACATCCGCTTCTTGTGCGAGTTCACGTGCAGCATCTTGATTTTCAAAGGTAGCATTGCAAATGGTATTGAAAACACGCACTTCTTTATAGCGTGTAATTAAATGGCTTGTAATTTCTAAAAACTCACTGACTTTGCGTGTGGTTTGTGAAACGACCGCAATTTTGCCTTTTTTAAATTTTATTTGTTCTAATTCAAGGACGCTTTGAACCACGTAAGCACCATGAATAGCATAACTTTCCACCCCTTTTACTTCAGGGTGATTTGCATCACCAAAAATGACAATTTCATATCCCTCTTTACTCATTTTTTCACAAATTTCTTGAGGTTTTGTTACATACGGGCAGGTTGCATTAATCACTTCAGTATTGCTTTGTATCAATTTTTCCAAATCATGTTTAGGAATCCCATGTGTTCGGATAATGGCTTTATCAACCCCTTTTGCTTCAGAAATATCATGTAAGGTTTTTACATTAAAATTTTCACGTAAGCGATTAATTTCTTCATTATTATGAATGAGTGGTCCAATGGTCGAAGCATTCTGTGTATTTTCAGCAATTTTAATGGCACGTTTTACCCCAAAACAAAACCCATAACGTGTGGCTAATTTTATCTTCATTCTTCAAGGTTTCCTATCTGAGAAACAAGCTCAATAAAATTAGGAAAAGAGGTGTTAATGCATTCAATATCTTCAATTTTCATCGCAACACGTGTGCCTGCAATAGCAAAACTCATTGCAATACGATGGTCGCCAAAACTGTTAATCGTAGCACTTTGAAACACACCTCCACTTACAGCATATCCATCAGGAAACTCTTCCACTTCAATGCCACACAAACGAAGATTTTTTACCACACTTGAGATTCTATCGCTCTCTTTCACACGAAGCTCTTCCGCATTTTTTACCACACTCTTACCTTTAGCACACGCAAAGGCGATGGAAAGCGCTGGCAATTCATCAATCAGCCATGAAATATTTTCACTCACCTCAACACCTCTTAGCGGTGCCCCCGTGATGATAATATCGCCCACAGATTCATACAGGCTCTCTTTTTCAATAAACTCAACCTTCGCCCCCATGCGCTCAAGCACTTTATAGGCTTCAATACGCGTTGGATTGAGGAGCATATTGTGCAAGGTGACCGTAGAACCCACGTTAATCGCTGCGGCTACCGCAAAAAAGAAACCGCTAGAGGGATCATTTGGGACACGCAAATGCAAAGGTTTTAGCGCTTTTTCTAGTGGATGAATCTTTACATGTAAACCCTCTGAAATAACATTGGCACCCATGCCTCTTAGCATGCGTTCACTATGATCACGGCTGAGTTCTGGCTCCACAAACGATGAGATTCCATCAGCTTGAAGCGCAGCTAGAATCAGTGCACTTTTCACTTGTGCTGAAGCAATTTTACTCTCATAAGTAAACGCTTTGAGCTTTTGTCCACGAATACCAAGAGGTGCAAAGTTACCATTGTTTCGTCCATCAATCCATGCGCCAACACTGCGCAAAGGATCAGCGACACGGCGCATTGGACGACTGGCTAAATATTTATCTCCATGGAGTACAAAAAAACCATCACACGTCGATAAAAAGCCCATTAAAAGACGAATAGCCGTTCCTGAATTTCCACAATCTAAAATGCATGGAGGCTCTACAATAGATAGGGGTGGCGTAATAGTAAGTGTACCATCTGCGCTCTTTTTCACTTGTGCGCCTAAGGACTCTACAATACTCAGCGTACACAGCGTATCTTCTGCTGGTAAATAATTTTGAATGACAGACGGTTGGTCACTTAAAAGTGAAAAAATAGCGCAGCGATGCGAAATTGATTTATCGCTAGCAATGCTGTGTGTTGTAAACGAAAAGTTACCCTTTGGTTTTACATGTAACGTTTTCATCGGATAGAAATTCCAAATTTTTCATTAAGTTGTGCAAGTAAAATTTCAATCATACTGGCAATTTCTTCTTCTTCAAAGGTTTTTTCCATGGATTGAAATTGGAATTTTATGGTTAAACTCACTTTATCACCCAAACTCTCATGAACATAACGATCAATCACAGAGAATTTCACTAAGGCTTTAGGTGCGATAGATGCGATAAAAGACTCTAAAGTGGCATACTGCATTTTTGCATCCACGAGGAAACTTAAATCACGTGATGAAGAAGGTAACTTTGAATACTCTTTAGCAATTTTTCGACCATAAGAAAGTGCGTCAAAATCAAGCTCACAGATATAGGTACGTCCCAAGTCAAGCGCTTTTTCAACTTGCACATTTACTCGTGCCATATAACCTGCTTCGATTCCATCAATCATCACACGTGCTGCTTCATAGGGACTACACAAACCGTTGACCTCAAGAAGAGGCAGTAAGGTAAAATGGCCTAAAACATTCTGAATTTTGGACGCAAAACTAAAAAAATCAATGTCACTGGGTTTCCCATGATTCGCAATTTCAGCAATACCATTCTCACCGCTGAATACAAATGCCATTTTTTTGCTCTCGTTTCGCTTTGCATCAAACACGCTACCCACTTCAAAGAGAGGCACACGTTTTTTCCCAGATTTAAGATTATTAGAGACAGCACCTAAAATATTTGGAACTAAAGAACTTCGAAGTGTATTGAGCTCACTGGTAATAGGATTAGCCACCTCAAGGGCATCCTCTAAAAGGGGTAAATTAAATTTTTTGGCATTTTCACTGTTGTCAAAGACAAAATGAAGGGTTTCAAAAAATCCTGCGGCAACAGCACGATGACGATACATTTGTCTTTTTTTAAAATTAAAATATGGCTGATTAATCTTAAGTTTTTCAGCAAATACAAAAGGCTGTGAAGTGATATTATCAATGCCTACAATACGCACAATCTCTTCACAAATGTCTTGAATGTTTTGAACATCAGGACGGAATTGAGGAATTTTCACATTCATAACATCTTGTTCAAACGCAAAATTTACGCTAAAACCCAAATGTTTCAAAATTTTTATAATACGACTTTTAGGAATCTCTTCACCAATCATTTGAGTCAAGTCACTTTGGTGAATATTAATAACGTGTTCCTCAAAGTCTTGAAAAATTTGCTGAGAATCGGCATAAGCCATAATGGAAGAACGTTTAGAAAGCATCTTCATAAAATAGTTCAATCCAAAAGCAAGCAAAGGCTCACTCCCTCTTGATGAACGATATAAGTGCTTATCTGCGCCAAGTTTTTTGTTTGCACTACGAGAAGCAATAATCTCAGGATGAGTATAGTTGGCTTCAATAATAATGCGTTTATCCAAAGCATTCGCTTTGCACTCACTCATTTGAGCGATACCGGTTATGGCAACTTTTGCTCCAGTATAATCATAAACAGCATCCAACTCATTTTCATCTTTGTTAATAATAATTTTTGCTTTATCCTCTTTTTCACAAAAACAAGCATGATTATAAGCACGCAATAAAACACCTGTGACATAGGTTGCATACTCTATCGTTTTACCTAAAAGACACGAAGATTCGATCTGGGCAATACCTAAACGAAGTTCGACAAGCAGAGGCACTGCAATTTCAGTATTATCAAACACTTTGTACATGTAAGAGCCATCCAATGCCTCATTACCTTGCAAATGAAGCACTCTACCAACACCTGGTTGATTCTCTTCTTCTTCTTTTTGCCCTAGCGTTTTAACTTCCAAATCAAAATAAACACTTAAATCTCTTGCAACGCCATAAATACTCTGACAATCGCCTCGATTAGGGGTAAGCCCTATTTCAATGACGTCATCATTTAAGAGAGGATAGTCACACAAAGGTTTTCCAATTTCAAGTGCGCCCATACTCTCATCTAAAATCATAATACCTTCATTAATTTTAGGGAGTCCTAATTCGCTAGAAGAACAAATCATACCGCATGATTCCACATCACGCAGTTTTGCTTTTTTAATTTTAAGGCCACCAGGCAGTTCTGCACCAATAAGAGCAACCGCTACTTTTTGACCCGCAGCCACATTTTTTGCGCCACAGACAATTTGCTGAACACTTTCGCCCACATTGACCTGACAAACATTAAGCTTATCGGCATTAGGATGCTTTTCGCAAGAGATCACCTCTGCAACAACAACATTCTGGGGAATACGTATTTTCTGAACACCGTCAACTTCTAGTCCAATAGCATTCAATGCTATCACAATTTTATCAGTATCGATTGTGGCAACATCAATCCATTCATTTAACCACTGTTTTGTTACTATCATTTAAATTGCTCCAATAATCTCAAATCACCCTCAAATAAAGACCGCAAATCTGGAATCTGATGTAAAAGCATCGCAAAACGCTCAACACCTAAACCAAAAGCATACCCACTCACGTCTTTATATCCTACAGCTTTAAAGACATTTGAATCGACCACACCACAGCCTAAAACTTCAAGCCAACCTGTGTGTGAACAAACACGACACCCCTCACCTTTACAAAAAATGCAGCTAATATCAGCCTCTGCACTAGGTTCTGTAAAGGGGAAAAAACTTGGGCGAAAACGTACTTTCACATCACCAAACATATATTTTAAAAAGTCTTCGAGAATAAATTTTAAATTAGCAAAAGAGACTTTTCCTGCTTTATCTACCACCAAGCCTTCTACTTGATGAAACATCGGTGTATGTGTAATATCGAAATCACGCCTAAAAACAGCACCTGGGCAAATCATACGAATGGGAGCACTTTGTTTGAGCATCGTTCTGATTTGAACAGGAGAAGTATGGGTACGTAGCAACATCGAATCTTTAAAATAAAATGTATCTTGCATATCGCGTGCAGGATGATATTTAGGTAAGTTCAGTGCTTCAAAATTATGAAAATCATCTTCGACCAATGGACCTTCTTCAATCGAAAAGTTCATACTGACAAAATACTCAATAATTTTATCCATTGTATCCATCACAGGATGCAAAGCACCTGCACTACTTTCTTGATTGAAAAGTGTTACATCAACACTGCTTTTTTTCATCTCTTCTTCAATCATAATGCTCTCAAGTACACTTTTTTTATGATTAAGAAGTTCTAAAAATTTCTCTTTAGTGACATTGAGATTTTGTGCAAACTCTTTTTTAGCATCGCCATCAAGCTTTTTAAGCTCTTCAAATTGTGCGGCAAAATGCCCTTTTTTACCAAAAAGAGAGACTCTTATTTTGTCTAATTCACCCAGCGACTTACATGAAATAATCGCATTTTCTATCTCTTTCAAAGATCAGCCTTTCATCATAAGGTTTTCAATAACCCCTCAGTCTATTAGAGTTCCCATTTTAGTGAAACTTTAATTATAAAAGGTTAAAATCCTCCTAAAAAGAGGAGAAGCTTATGAGCATCTTTCGTAAAATTGTGAGTGGTGAAATTCCGTGCAACAAAGTATTGGAAAATGATGATTTTTTAGCGTTTCATGATATTAATCCAAAAGCGCCGATTCATATTTTGATTATTCCCAAAAAAGAGTACACCTGCTTTCAAGAGGTTGATCCAAAAATCATGGTGGGATTGACAGAATTTACACAAAAAGTTGCAAAGCTTTTGGGATTGGATGAGAGTGGGTATCGCCTCATCACCAATAATGGAAGCGATGGTGGGCAAGAAGTTTTACACCTACATTTTCACCTTTTAGGTGGGGCTAAACTTTCATGGGATCACTTAAGCGACAGCGATTCTCGCAAGTTTTTCTAACCCTTCAAGAAGAGGCTCTGCCTCTTCTTCTTACGCTTTTTTTCGTTCGTTTATCCACGCTTCCAAGAGTTCAATCTGTTTACATGTAGAACTCGTCGCTGTTCCCCCTTGTGAGGTTCTTGCATTCATAGAGTTAACTAAACTAAGAGACTCCACAACATCTTCACCAATGCGAGCATCTACTTTTTGAAGCTCTTCCACGCTGAGTTTACTCAAATCCAATCCTAAACTTTCAGCATGTGCAACGGCACGTCCTGTAATAAAATGCGCTTCACGGAAAGGAATATTGCATTTTTGAACCAAATAATCCGCCAAATCAGTGGCACTTAGATGCCCCACTTCGCAGGCTTGACGCATACGTTCGCTATTAATACTCATCGTACGAATGGCTTCTTTGAGAATATTTAAAGAGATAAACACGGTCTCCACACTATCAAAAACCCCTTCTTTATCCTCTTGCATATCTTTGTTATACGCTAAAGGAAGTCCCTTAAGAACGGTCAGTAAAGAAATTAAATTTCCATTCACACGTCCTGTTTTTCCACGCAACAATTCAGGTACATCAGGATTTTTCTTTTGTGGCATAATAGAACTGCCCGTTGAATACTCATCACTTAAGGTAATAAATTTAAACTCATAACTTGACCACAAAATCAGTTCCTCTGCAAAACGAGAAACATGCATCATAATGGTTGAGATATTAAAGAGAATTTCTAAGGCAAAATCTCTATCGCTGACCGTATCTAAGCAGTTCATACTCACCCCATCAAAACCTAAAAGCTCTGCAACATATTCACGGTCTATTTTATGTGGCGTTCCAGCAAGTGCAGCACACCCTAGAGGAAGAATGTTATTGCGATGGTATGAACTTTCTAAACGCTCAATGTCTCGTTTAAACATTGAAACATAGGCTAGAAGATGAAATGCAAAGTTGATGGGCTGTGCGTGTTGAAGGTGTGTCATCCCCGGCAAAAGCGTCGAAGTATGCTCTTTTGAGATGTGCATCAGCACCTCAATGAGTTCTTCTAAAACATGCACAATCACTAAAGTTTGCTTTTGAACATACAACCTAAAATCAAG
>RZYK01000325.1 GCA_009930355.1 Campylobacterota bacterium
ACATGAGAGGAAAAGTCCTATCTCTTTCCGCCAAAAGAGATAGGAATGTTTTTAATACTCTAAGAACATTTTTTGAAGTGCTTTTTTATCGTTGGTTTTCGTTAAACCTAACATTAAAAGAACACGTGCTTTTTGTGGGTTAAGGGTTGTGGTTGCGATAAAGCCATATTTTGCATCATCCACTTCGCCCTCAAGCGTTGTACTACCACTGCCTACACGGCTACTACGTGCAACAACCACACCTTTTTTAACCGCTTCAGCCAAAGCATCTTGTGTTAAAGGGAAAGGATTTCCATTGCCCATACCTGCATGAACAATCGCTTTAGCACCTGCATTCACTGCTGCTTTTACCATAACGTCTGTATCATTTGGGTGAGCGTAAACGATATCTACACGTGGAAGATCTTCAAGTTTAGCAACATCAAACTCAGAATTTACCGTATGTTTACGTGTTGGTTGCATGTAGTATTCAACATTACCATAGTAAACTGTACCGATTTTACCGCTGTTTGGAGAAGCGAAGGCATTAACAGAGCTTGTGTTGACTTTAGTCACTTCTCTTGCACTGTGAATTTCATCGTTCATCACAACCACAACGCCTTTTCCTGCAGTCTCTTTGTTAGTAACTACATGCATTGCATTGTAAAGGTTCATTGGACCATCAGCACTCATAGAGGTACTTGAACGCATTGCGGCAACAAAAACAACAGGTTTTTTGCTTTTTACAGTTAAATCAAGAAAATATGAAGTCTCTTCCACAGTATCAGTACCGTGAGTAATTACCACACCATCAATCTCTGGGTTAGCAAGCAATTCATTAACTCGTTTTGAGAGTTTGAGCCAGACTTGATTGGTCATCTCTTGAGAGCCAATGCTAGAGATTTGCTCCCCTTTAATGGTTGCCATGTCATTGATAGCTGGAACAGCAGCAATAAGCTTATCAACGGTTACAGCACCTGCTGAGTAAGAACTTTTAAGCTCAGATGTTCCAGCACCTGCAATGGTGCCACCTGTGGCTAGAATGGCAATGGTTGGTTTTGCCATCAACGAAGAAGCGCCAATAAGGGCTACCATAAGGGAAGTACGTAATAAATTCATGCGAAGACTCCTTTAAAAATTTGGTTTACATGTAAAGGCATTCGGCTCAAAAGAGCCGAAAGTAAAAGCATAAAAAAGGCTTATAAAATCATTCCGCCGATAACAAAGGCAAAGGCAACAGAAAGAGAAATAGCAACCACACCAGGGATAAGGAATGGATGATTGAATACATATTTACCAATGCGTGTTGATCCTGTATCATCCATTTCTACCGCTGCAATCAATGTTGGGTAGGTTGGAAGAACAAAGAGTGCACTGACCGCTGCAAAAGAAGCAACGATGGTTAAAGGTGAAACACCGAGTAACAACGCACTTGGCATCAACGCTTTAGCCGTTGCTGCTTGAGAGTAAAGAAGCATACTTGCAAAGAAAAGAACCACTGCTAGCATCCATGGATAAACGTTAAGCAAATCACCCGCAAACGCTTTAATCTCTTTGATGTGATTTGCAACAAAGGTATCACCTAACCACGCAACACCCAATACACAGATACATGCACTCATACCTGATTTAAAGGTACCAGAGTTAAGAATTTGTGCTGAATCAATTTTTGTCAAGAAGGTGATAAACGTTGCTCCTGTTAGCATGAAAAGCATAATCGCTGCATCACGACCAACCACAGGGTTTTTAATCAAACCAACTTTATCACTAATCATGGTAGCATACGCAACAACCGCTAAAATAGTCACGAGGAAAATGACAACAGAAAGTTTTGCACCTGGTTTAATTTCAAGTTGTGTCGCACCTCTGGTTTTTACCAAACCTTTTGCGACTCTTTCTTGATACACTTCATCATCTTTTAACTCTTTACCTAAAAAGTTAGCAACAAACGCTGCACACATA
>RZYK01000326.1 GCA_009930355.1 Campylobacterota bacterium
TGAATATATCACAGGATGTTATCTGCTTGGAATTGAGCCACAATCTGTGGTCTTTAGTCTTGAGTGGTTTGAGAGCCATTTTTCTAAGATTTTTTTACCGCTGTATGTAGGAACACTTTTTTATGCAGCAATTATCGCTCCATTGCTCTATTTTGTTGTTGATCGTCTGTGGATTTATTCGGTACGTCAAGAGCGTAAAAAAAATCGATTCAAGAGCTCTCTTTAGAGAAGAGCCCTTTATTGTTCAGTATAGGCAGAATGTAAGGCTTTTACTCCCTCTTCAATCTGTTCTAACGTAGAATTTGTATAGTTGAGTCTGCCATAAGAGCTGATGCGTTTATCAGAAAAAAAGACACTTCCTGGCACAAAAGCAACCCCTTTTTTAATGGCTTTATCAAAAAGTTGCATGCTATCAGCACATTTTTTGAAATTTACCCAAAGAAACATACCTCCCTCAGGAATTACAAATTCTATACTCTCTCCAAAATAACGTTTTAATGCCTCCACAAGAGCATCCCGTTTGGGGCGATAATATTCAACGAGTTTTTGAATATGGGCATTTAATTCGCCTTTTTCCATCATGCGTGCACAAATGTATTGAAAAAATTTCGAATTTTGCAGATCGGTACTCTCTTTGGAGAGGGTAAGTGCGCTAATAATCTCTTGAGGTGCTTTAATCCATCCAATTCGAAAATCAGGTGCGAGTGTTTTTGAAAATGTTCCTAGCGCAATGGTAAGCTTCGGCAGTAAGTCAGCAAAAGAAACCGTGGATTTTCCATCGTAACGTAATGCTTCATAGGGGCTGTCTTCGAGTAAAATAACATTGTATTTTTCTGCAATTTTGACAACTTCTTGACGATTTTCTAAACTATAAGAGTATCCTGTTGGATTTTGAAATACAGGGATGGTGTAAAAAAACTTTGGTTGATATGTTTTAAATAGCCTTTCAAGTTCTTGGACGTCAACGCCATTCGCATGCAAAGGAACGGCTTTGATGGTCGCATTATACATATGAAAAAGCCCTAAAGCTGCCAAATAACTAGGATCTTCTACAACAATGCAATCCTTTTCATCTAAAAAGGTTTTACACACCAAATCAAGTCCTTGCTGTGAGCCGTTGGTGAGCATAATTTCAGAGGCCAGAGCGTGAGTGTATTTTTTAGCAATTTCTATTTTGAGTGCTTCAACGCCAGAGGCATTACTGTATTGAAATAAGCGATTGTCTTGCGTTTCGAAGAGATTTTTTGCATGTTTTTCAATATTTTCACGTGGAAAAAGTGCAGCATCAGGAAGACCCCCTGCAAATGAAATGATTGAATTTTGAGAGGTTAAATCGAGAATAGTGCGTGTAAAAGAACGCGATGCTGTCGTAATGCGTTTTGCAAATTTGCTTTTCATGAAAAGGTACCTTTAAAAATAATCTGCAAAAGTATAATGGATTGGATATTTTTCTGCCACAGAAAATAGGGGATTATCTTTGTCCATTTGTGCTATAATTTTTTCTATGAAACACAAACAAATTACCAAAAATGACTACTTAGAACGCATCAATGAAATACTTTTTAATATTCATGGTGATTTGCAGAAGAATTTTTTAGTGGAAGAACTTGCTTCTTTGGTTGCGATGTCCCCCTTTCATTTTAACCGTATTTTTAAAGAACTTGTAGGTGAGAGTGTGCATGCGTATAGTAAGCGAGTCAAGTTGGAACATGCTGCAAATTTGCTATTATTTAATCCACAAGCAACGATTGCTCACATTATGCGTGAAGTAGGTTTTAGTTCGAATGCATCGTTTTCTCAAGCCTTTAAGGAGAATTTTGGTGTGACGCCTACGAAGTGGAGAGAGGTGGATAAAGCCAATGAAAAACGAGACTTTACCTTTTCACAAAAATCTTTACATGTAAAGATTCAAACCATGCCCTCTTTTGATGTG
>RZYK01000073.1 GCA_009930355.1 Campylobacterota bacterium
ATAAACTAATCAAAGCTATGATAACATTAAGAACAAATATATTTCTTTGTGTTAGCATAAAGGTCATACAATGGATAAAAAACTTACTGTTCTTGAGGCAGCGAAGCTTTTAGGTGTTAGTAAAGAGGCTATTTACAACCGTTTGCGAAGAGGCTCGTTGCAGAGTGTTGTTGAAAATGGTGTGAAATACATTATGCTAACAAAAAGTAATCTAAAAGAGAGTACTCCAGCACGTCGAGTTGATATGAGTATTGAGAATAGTGCTTATGTAGAATTATTAAAAGTGCAACTTGATGAGATGAAGCAAAAGAATGCAAAATTAGAAGCTGATAAAGAGCGTCTTATTGCTGATAAAGAGCGTATGCTTATTGAGTCTAAAGAGAAAATTGAGATGATTTATAAAGAGCGAGATGAGCAATTAAAAGCTATTCTTTCTTTAGCAAATCGACAAATTACCCATACAAACACTGAGCCAGCATCCTCATGTAATGAAGAGCATTTAACACCAATGTCGCCCAGAGTGACACCATCAATACATGCGTATGAAGAGGCAGATGTTTTAGACGAAGAAGAACACAGGGAAACAGATTTCACAGTTGATGCTTACAGTGACTGGAGAGATTTGAGAAGTTATTTAAAAGAAAAGGGATTTTCAAAAAAAGAGAAACATGATATTAGTGATAAAGTAGGTAAAAAAGTAGGACAACTTGATAGTGTCATGGATAAAAATGGAAAGTTATTTATTAAAAAAGGTAAAAAACTCAAAGAGATATTAGGAGAATAATAATAATGAAGTACATTCGAAAAATTTCAGATTATATGATCGCTGGAGGCATTGGTGTGATGGTCATTGCCAGCATGCAAGGGTGTGAGCAAAAAGAGGATAAAAATGCTTTAGCCGAAGCTGCAAAAACACAAGGCGCACTGGTTATTGTCGATGAAATAGCACCAGGTGAATATAAAATTGCGGAAGAATATCCTAGTTCAACAACCCGTGTTATTGTTCGACAACCTGATGGAAGTGAGCGTATTTTATCTCAAACTGAAATAGATGCTTTAGTCAAAGAAGAAGCTGCTAAAATTGATAATAATACTTCAGCTTTAACAAATCCACAGTTAAGCTCAGGGCAGATGGGGTTGGGTGGCGTTTTACTCTCTAGTATTGCAGGCGCAATGATTGGTAGTTGGATTGGTAATAAGCTTTTTAATAACCAAAATTATCAAAATCAGCGTGCAACAACGTATAAATCACCTCAAGCTTATTCTCGTAGTACTACAAGTTTTAACAAACCTATGTCTACTTCTAGCACCAGCAGTGCCAGTAAAAGCAGTGGTTTTTTTGGTTCAAAATCAGGCACAACAACCTCATCAACCAGTTCAACATCAAAAGCGCCTAGCAGTTTCGGAGGATAAATTTAAATGGTATCAACAGAAAAAATTAAACCCTTAAGTAAAGACTTTTTAGAATCAATTGGATTTTATTGGCATACCGATAGCGATGAGACATCCTACGTTGCAGATGAATTGGTTTTAGTCAGTAATGATGAAGTAGAAGCGTATTATGAAGCGGCTAACACGTTATATGACATGTTTGCAGAGGCGGGACAATACGTTATTGACAATGATTTGTTTCACGAGCTTAATATCCCTTTTAATTTGGTTGAATTGATTAAAAATTCATGGGAAAATGATGTGCATTGGCATTTGTACGGTCGCTTTGATTTTGCGGGGGGCGTGGATGGAAAGCCCATTAAACTCATTGAATTTAATGCCGATACGCCTACCTCGCTCTATGAAACAGCCATTATCCAATGGGCGATGCTGAAAGCCAATGGGATGGATGAAGCCAAACAGTTCAATACGGTTTTTGAAGCGCTCAAAGAGAACTTTAAACGGTTGGTTGTCTTAGAGGGTGATACCGAAGAGTTTGCTCGTTACTATGAGGGATGGAAGATTTTATTCTCCTCTATTCGTGGAAATATTGAAGATGAAAACACCACCCGTTTATTACAAAGCGCCGCCAATGAAGCGGGTTTTCACACCGATTTTGCCTATGTGGATGAGGTAGGCTTTAACGGTAGTGAGGGCATTTTTAAGGATGATGAGAATTTTGAGTACTGGTTTAAACTCATTCCATGGGAAAATATTGCCATTGAAGAAGGTGATTTAGCCCTTTTGTTGGATGAAATGGTGCAAGAGCAAAAGGCGATTATTCTCAATCCTGCCTATACGCTTCTGTTTCAAAGTAAAGCCTTTATGAAAATTTTATGGGACCTCTTCCCCAATCATCCGTTATTGCTTGAGACGTCGTTTGAACCGCTTAAGGGGCAAAAACAGGTTGAAAAGAGAGCCTTTGGACGAGAAGGGGCTAACACTGTTATTTATGAGCGTGATATGTCTGTGATTGAAAAAACAGAGGGCGAATATGGTAATTTTAAACCCATCTATCAAGCGTATGCAGAGTTGCCCAAAGATGAACAAGGACGAAGCTACCAAGCGGGTGTTTTCTTTGCGTACGAGGGGTGTGGCTTAGGGTTTAGGCGAGGTGGATTGATTATGGAGAATTTTTCAAAATTTGTGGGACACCGCATAAAGGATTAAGTGATGAAAATAGTCTGTTTGGATGCAAAAACATTGGGTGATGATGCGGATTTAACGCTCTTCTCACAGTTTGGCGTGTTTGAAGCCTTTGATACAACTTCTCTTGAAGAGCGCATACAGCACATTGGGGATGCCAAAATTGTGCTCACCAATAAAGTTTTGATTGACAAAGCAGTGATGGATGCATGTCCCAATTTAGGACTCATTTGCATTACTGCTACGGGCATGAACAATGTTGATTTGGAGTATGCAAAGTATAAAGGGGTTGTGGTTAAAAACGTTGCGGGGTATTCTACGGCGTCCGTGGCACAAACAACGCTGATGTTAGTGCTTAATTTGTTAGGAAAACTTGCCTATTATGATGCGTATGTAAAATCAGGTGCGTGGGTTAAAAGTCCTATTTTTACCCATTTAGCTCAGCCCTTTTCTGAAATCAAAGGGAAACGTTGGGGCATCATTGGGTTAGGAAATATTGGTAAAGAAGTCGCTAACATTGCCACGGCATTTGGGGCGGAAGTGCTCTACTTTTCGACCAGCGGAGCAAATCATAATAGTACGTACCAACAACTCTCGTTGGATGAGATGATGCGAACGTGTGACATTGTCTCCATTCATGCACCACTCAACGAAAAAACACGCTATTTGGTGCGTAAAGAGCAATTGCTCATGATGAAAAAAGGGGCTATTCTCATTAACGTGGGGCGTGGAGGCATTGTGCATGAGGGCGATTTGGCAGAGGCGATGGATAGCAAAGAGCTTTTTGCAGGGCTTGATGTCTTAGAAAAAGAGCCCATGGAAGCAAATCATCCGCTTTTACATGTAAAGCATCCTGAACGCTTGATAATGACACCGCACGTTGCGTGGGCAAGTGTGGAGGCAAGACGTGAACTCATCCGTTTGGTGGGTGAAAATATCAAAGATTTTTTAAGACAATAAGGAGAAAAGATGGCAAAAGAGCATAGTTTTGACATTAGTGCTGAGATTGACAAACAAAAGTTTAAAGATGCGTACGAGCAAGCCAAAAAAGTGATTACCAATCGTTGGGATTTTAAAGGGGTGACGTGTGAGTTTGACCACAATGAAAAAGCCAAAACCGTTACTTTAGTCACCACGACAGATTCAAAAGCCGATGCGATGGTTGATGCGTTGGTCTCTGAAGCCATTAAGCGGGATATCTCTTCTAAAGCACTCAAAGAGACAAAACGTGAGGTCGCGGGTGGCAATAAAACCAAAGTAACGGTGAGTATTGTTGATGCAATTTCCAGTGATGATGCTAAAAAAATTGTTAAAGAGATTAAAGAGCTCAAACTTAAAGTGCAAGCTTCCATTCGTGGCGATGTCGTCAGAGTTGAGGGTAAAGCGATTGATGATCTTCAAGAGGCGATCAAAGCCATTCGCGGATGCGATTTTGATTTTCCAGTAAACTTTACCAATCTTAAGTAACCCATGGATCAAATCCCTCCCATTATTGAAATCATCCCAAAAATCAAGGGTTTTTGGTGTCGTATAGCGATGTTTAGTCTGTATGGTGCGCTCACGTATGCACCAAGCCTTGTAGGGATTTGGATAGGGTATTTTTACACGATTGGGCTAGGCATCGCTTTTTTCCTTTTTTTAACACTGATTGGTGGCATTATCTGTTCGAAAATGCGTGTGTGTTCCATCCCTTTTGAGCAGAGAGAAATGAGCTATTCAACGATGGCAATTGTCAAATGGTATCTGGCTAAAAACATCTGTTTAAAAAACTAAACTATACTTTACATGTAAAAAGAAATTTCAAGTGAGAACCAATGCAATTTAAACTAACCAGTACCAAATTGAGTGCTATCGTAGCGCTTTTTTTAGTCCTTTTTGACAATATCTCTTTCTTTAAGCATGTGACAGAAATTTATGAAGTTTCGATGTCAAATTTAGGCTTTTTAGTTTCATTAGGTCTTATTTTAACTGCCGTTATTATGGTGTTAGTGACACTTCTTAGTTCGCGTTATACCCTCAAACCATTGCTGATAGCCTTTGTATTGATTGCTTCTGTGACGAATTATTTTATGAATACGTATAACGTTATTCTTGATGATACCATGATTCAAAATGCCATAGAAACGAATGTCAATGAGTCTTTGGATCTTATCAATTTAAAGCTTTTAGGCTATCTCTTCTTTTTGGGAATCATACCTTCTCTTATCATTTATCGTGTGCCTGTGAGCTATGGAAGCTTTAAAGAAGAAATTTGGGCAAAAATAAAAAGCATTGCTATTGCACTGATCATCATTTTAGTAATGCTGTTTGCATTTAATCGTTTTTACACCTCGTTTTTTAGGGAAAATAAGCCTTTACGTTATTATACCAATCCAACTTTTTGCCTTTATTCGTCAG
The DNA here is from genome assembly GCA_009930355.1 of Campylobacterota bacterium. Classification (GTDB taxonomy): domain Bacteria; phylum Campylobacterota; class Campylobacteria; order Campylobacterales; family Sulfurospirillaceae; genus Sulfurospirillum. The sequence goes on from RZYK01000073.1 coordinate 4,975, forward strand.
GTAAATATATTTTTAATACATTTTATAAAAAAGAGACAACGCTCAAACAAATTGGATTAGATGCCAAAAGAGCAGAAGATGGTGTGCGTAAACTCACGATTGTGGTTGTGGGAGAAGCAGCGCGCGCCAATCGTTTTTCACTCAATGGGTATGAGCGAGAAACCAATCCTTTGTTAAAAAAAGAAGAGATCATCAATTTTTCGAATCTTTACTCGTGTGGAACGTCTACGGCCATTTCCGTCCCCTGTATGTTTTCTGGTTTAGAGCGTAAAAACTACACGGACAAAGAAGCAAAAGCAAGCGAGAATGTGATTGATGTGCTCAAACACAGTGGCGCAAGCGTCTTGTGGAGGGATAACAACTCTGATTCAAAAGGGGTTGCCTTACGTGTAACGTATCAAGATTACCGCACAGTGGGAAACAATACCTTGTGTGAAGATGAATGTCGCGATGAGGGAATGTTAGTCGGTTTGCAAGAGTATGTTGATGCGCAAAAGGGTGATGTGATGATTGTATTGCATCAAATGGGCAATCATGGTCCCGCGTACTACAAGCGCTATCCTAAAGCGTTTGAAAAATTTACACCCACCTGCCAAACCAATCAAGTGGAAAAATGCAGTGCCGAAGAAATTGGCAATGCCTATGATAATGCTATTTTATACACCGACTATTTTCTTTCAAAAACGATTGATTTTTTAAAACAGAATGATAAAAATTTTCAAACGGCGATGATTTATATGGCAGATCATGGTGAATCATTGGGTGAAAAAGGGCTTTATCTGCATGGGGTTCCTTATTTTATGGCACCTGATGAGCAGACACATGTGGGCGCACTTATGTGGTTTGGCGAGAAAAGTAAAGCGCGCATTGATGTTCAAGCTTTAAGTCAAAAAACAAATCTAGCATATTCGCATGATAACTTATTTCATACAATTTTAGGCGTTATGGGCGTGCAAACAGCGCTTTATGATAAGACAAAAGATATACTAACATACCAACAAAAGTAAAGGCGTAGCATGAGAAATCAACCCAAATACCATTTTTTTAAAAATACAACTTATGCACTTAAAGGGCTTAGAGATATTATTGCTCATGAGACATCATTTCGTTTGGAGCTCATTTTGGTGCTTCTTTTAACCCCCTTTCTTTTTTTCATCCCTTTGGAGCTTAGTTATAAACTGTTGATGTTTATCGCTCTCATGGGAATGCCCATTGCTGAAGCAATGAACAGTGCGATTGAGCGGGTGACCGATTTGGTAACGCTTGAATACCATGAAATGGCAGGACGTGCTAAAGATGCAGGCAGTGCGGTGGTTTTTCTTAGCATTGTTGTTTTTGTAGCAGTGTGGTTTTTTTGTCTCGTGAAAGCTTACATGTAACGCTATTTGAGGCGACCAAAAACGGTGTATGTCTCCCAGTAAATATCGATTGATTCTTTGAGTTTTTCATCCGTTAGGGTTGTCTTTTTTTTAACTCCAAAGCGTTGTATAAGGCCATCTTGCAAGATAGAAGTATCTTTTTTAGGATTTTTAAGATAGGCCATCATCGCTTTTTTTACTTCCGCTTCGCTGCTATACTTCAGTAAATATCGGTAAAAAAATTTGTCAATTTTTACAGCCAATTCTTTGTGGCAAGAAAGACAGTTTTGCTCATATACATTTTGTTTTGCACAGCAAATGGAGCTAATAACCAATAAAAAGAGAATATGCTTTACCATGAAATTTTCACACGTGTTCCTTGATTTGCTTGAGAGTCAATCTTTACATGTAAAGAGTACTCTTTAGCAATTGCCCAGACGATATTTAGTCCAATACCAAACCCTCCTACACTTCTATCAAAGCGCGTGTAGCGTTCAAAAACTTGATGGATTTGACTCTCTTGTATTCCTCGACCACTGTCTTGAATGACAATGCCCTCAGGGCTAAGGCTAAGATAAATAGAGCCTTGTATGGTGTTATATTTAATGGCATTAGAGAGAATATTATCAATCAATTTAGCCATTTTTTTTCGATCAATGATTAAGGTGATATTCTCTTGTAAATCAGTGCTTATCGTAATCTTTTTTGATTCTAAAAGCAGTGCAAAATACTCAATGCGCTCTTCAATGAGTGTCTTAAGATCAACGCTTTCATCGTGTGAGCCCATATGATTTGAAAGAACCAAATAGGTTAAATCATCATAAAGGTTTGAGATAGTTTTAGAGGCAATACTCATGCGTTTAATCTTCTTTGCCAAGGCGCTATCGAGTGTTTCAAGTTCAATCATCTCAATGTTGGAGAGAATGGCATTAATGGGAGTGTTAAGTTCATGTGTAGTGTCTTTAATGAAACGATCTAACAGTATAATAGTCTCTCTCATGGGACGCAAAAGAAGGTTTAGTAAAAAATAACCAATAACCACTAGCACTCCAAAGATAAGCCCACCATAAAGCAAGAGTTTGCGGTAGACTTTATGATCCCATCGCTTTGGCGCTGGAACTTCAAGAACAATGTAGCGTGCACCCAAATAGTAAGACTCTAACTCTTTAATAAAGTAAATTCTTCCATTTTCGAGATAAATATCTTCATAAAGATTGACTTTTTTAGCATGCAGAGTCGAGAAAATTTGTTTGAGTGAACTATCGTAAATGGCAGAGTTAAAGCGCTCATCTCTTGGGTACGTTTGTTCTTTTTCAAAGTTTACATGTAAAGATTTTAGGCGTGCAATTTGCTCATTAGTGAGGTTTGAAAGGCTCTCTTTTTGATTTTGAAGCATTAAATTACGTTCAAATCCATAGTACAAAAATGCCACAAATGCCAAAATAAGCAAGGTTAAAAAGGCGTAAAGCCCCAAAAACGACCAAAGCGTTTTTTTCTCGCTAGAGCGTAAATTTATATCCCAGTTTTTTAATGCTAACAATCTGTTCTTTCCCTATTAGTTTGCGAAGGTTTTTAATGTAGGTGCGAAGGGTATCGTCACTGCCTTGTTCGTTGTAATCCCAAAGGTGCGCCATAAGTGTCTCATGGCTAATAATTTCATTTTTCTTTTGAAGGAAAAGTTTCAGCAGTTTTGCTTCTTTGTTTTGAAGCTGTATGGCATGATTGTTGATAAAAAGTTGATGTGTTTGTGTGTCATATTCACTGTTTTCATTCAGGGTTATTTTGTTGCTTTGCGTATGAAAAAACTCTCGTTTTAAAAGAGTTTCAATGCGAAAGAGAAGCTCTTTTAAGGCAAAAGGCTTACGTATATAGTCATCACATCCGCTTTTATACCCATGTTCAACATCTTCGATACTGTTTAAGGAAGTGAGAAAAATCGCAGGGGTATTTCGTGATTCTTTACGCATTTTACAGAGCAGTTCAAAGCCGTTTAGATATGGAACATTGACATCGAGTAAAAGAAGGTCAAATTGCTGTTCATAGAGGATCTCTTCTGCTTTTTCTCCATCATAAACAGGGGTGACATCATACCCCTTAGACTCTAGAAACTCGCACACGGTTTCACTTAAGTTCGTGTCATCTTCTAAAAGGAGTAGTTTAGTTTTCACGCTGTTCTCTTCGTTGTTTTTCTGCTTCATAAAGCGCTTTTTGTTCATCGTTCATTTGCTCAAAACGTTGTGTGAGTTCTTTCAAAAAACGCTCCATTTTTACCTCTTCGACATAGCCAATTAACGCAATTAACTCTTCCGTGCTCATTTCACTAAAATCTGTTTTTGCAAACAGTGTTGAAAGTAAAAAAAGAGTGAAGAAGAGTGCTCTTTTCATGCTTACTTACGAACCTCGTTTATCCATGTGGCCAGTTGCTTCACCACATCTGCCGTCGCAAAATTAAAGGCTTCTACCACACCCGCTGCTCCATTGGTATTGGTGACATCTTTTTTAGAAGAGAGGCGAGCACTGCCTAAGACTTCACCGCTTTTAAGTTCAATAAGATGCACCCGAAGACTAATATACACATATGATTTTCCACTTTCAACGAAAACTTCTTCAAAGTTGTGTAAAACGGATTCTAGGACTAAGTTGTTTGATGCCATAGAGGTACCAGATATGACCGATTCAAAATGATTTTGGTCTTCTAAAGCTTCCGTGATGAGGTGTTGGAGTTTTAAACTAGGGGTTTCACTCCATATGCCATATTTGTAAGGCTGGGTCGCACCACCTTTTTTGTACAAGATAGCTCTGGTATTGAGTCCGCTAGGTGTGTCAATACGTGCAATTTTGAGTACATCGTTGTTGTGTGTCTCAAATCGCTCTAGTTTAATCATGGGATCAAGCGAGTAGTTGAAGGGTTTGAGTGTTGTCTCTTTAACACTACAACCACTAAAAAGTAAAAGAGCACAAAGTCCTAGGAGTTCTTTTTTCATCATTTATCCTTTTTAATTATTAGAGTTCTTGCAGAACTCT
>RZYK01000327.1 GCA_009930355.1 Campylobacterota bacterium
GCTTCCCACATGGTCGCAACACCAAACGCACCCATAATAAGAATCGCCCCTTTGACTCCGAGGGCAAAGATGATATTTTGCCACACAATCGTATGGGTTTTACGTGCAATTTTAAGGGCAGTGGCGACTTTGGTAATTTCATCGGTCATAATGACCACGTCAGCCGCTTCAATGGCAGCATCAGAGCCAACCCCACCCATGGCAATGCCCACATCCGAGCGTGCTAACACAGGTGCGTCATTAATGCCGTCACCCACAAAAACAGTTTTGCCTTTGCCCTGTTTGCGTGCCATGATTTCTTCGAGTTTTTCCACCTTTTGATGTGGCAATAACTCCGCTTCAATCTGCGTAATACCTAATTTCTCACCCACACTCTGCGCAGTGGCTTTATGATCGCCCGTGAGCATAATAATCTCTTGAATCCCTAAAGATCGAAGCGCTAAAATAGCCTCTTTACTTTCATCTTTTGGGGTATCTTCAATGATTAAGTATCCTATCAATTCTCCCTCTAAGGCAACATAGACAACGCTATGCGGTGTGGTAATGCGTTCATGCGCAATGCCTTGTTCACGAAGTAGTTTATCGTTACCCACAAGAATGGTTTGTCCATCAATGTGTGCTTTAACCCCATACCCCGCAAGCTCTTCATAGTGCTCGACGTTGCCTTCATGAGAGGCGCTATACGCTCTTTTGATGGAGAGTGCTATGGGGTGGTTGGAGTGCATCTCTGCTAAAGCTGCTAGTCTTAACACCTCCTCTTCACATTTATTAGCAAGTGCTTGAATGCGTGTCACACTAAAAATACCTTTGGTAAGCGTTCCTGTTTTATCAAAAACAACTGTATCGACCTTTTGAAGGGCTTCAAGAAAGTTACCCCCTTTGACTAAAATACCATTACGTGACGCACCTCCGATACCTCCAAAGAAGCTTAGCGGAATAGAAACCACCAGTGCGCAAGGGCATGAGACAACTAAAAAGACTAAAGCACGCCTAAACCACTCACTAAATTCTGCTCCTTCGATGAAAAGAGGGGGCAAAAAAGCAAGTAAGGCAGCGGAGATAACCACAAAAGGGGTGTAGTACTTAGCAAAATGGGTAATAAACTGCTCTGTTTTAGCCTTTTTATTGCTGGCATTTTGAACCAAATCAAGAATTTTTGAAACCGTTGAATCGGCAAAAAGTTTTGTGGTTTGAACCAGTAAGAGACCTGTTTTATTGATGCTTCCAGAGAGTACCTCTTCACCTTTGCTCACCTCTTTGGGCAGGGTTTCACCGGTAAGGGCGGAGGTATCAAGCGTGGATGAGCCCTCCACAATCACACCGTCTAAAGGAATTTTTTCCCCTACTTTAACCAAGATGAAGCTACCTAAAGGGACATCATTGGGGGCGACTTTTTGCTCTCCGTTCTCTGTTTTTAGGTTTGCAAAATCAGGGCGAATATCCATGAGTTTGGTAATGGATTTGCGTGAGCGAGCCACAGCCAAGTCCTGAAAAAACTCACCAATACGGAAAAAAAGCATGACCGAAACACCCTCAGGATACTCCCCAATACTAAAGGCTCCCACCGTGGCAAGTCCCATTAAAAAGTTTTCATCAAAGAGTTTTCCTCTAAAGAGATTACGAAGCGCAGCGTAGAGAATCTCTCCACCCACTAAGAGAAAACTAGCGACGTAGGTTGCAAGCATCCATGGATTTCTTTCCTCCATAAAAAGGGCAACGATAAATAAAAGTGTGCCCACACAAAAGGCATAAAATTGCGATGAGCTAAGCATCTCTTTAAGGCTTTCATCACTATGTCCGTGGTGATGGTGATGGTCGTGCTCATCGTGGTCGTGGTCGTGGGAAACATGGGTGTGCGTATGCTCATCTTGTGCATGATGGTGGTGTTCATTTTTGGCATTGACTGGAACGATAGGTTCACAC
>RZYK01000328.1 GCA_009930355.1 Campylobacterota bacterium
GTTGTTATTAACACACTACCGTCACCCAGTCTTGTTCCTGCAACCGATGATCAGCGTAATCCTCTGTATTCGTAGTGTGTTTTATAAAGCCTACGGTCGGACTAAATAGGCTTTATAAATCGCTTATCATCTACAACCCCATATAAGCGAAATGGGCGTGTATGGTGCAGGCTCTTTTCAATCTGCTTTCACTCATTTGGCGCATTTTGTTTTTAAGTCCTATCGCTTCCAAGTGGTCGGACTAGCTTTTTTGTTTCGCTGTTGTGATTGTATAACATTTTGTTTTGAATGTCAAGATGAAAACACATACTTTTTAAATTTATTCAAAATTATTATTTTGTATATACATATTAATAGAACTTTTTTATTCCAAAAATACAATTTAAAAATAAAATATCAAATTGTTATATAAAATGCGTTTCACTATTGCATTTTGATTTTAAAAATAGTATAATTAAGCATGGAAGAAATTAAAAAAATAAGAGCACTAATGGAAGCTCAAAAAATATCGGTTACAAGAATGGCGGAACTTTTAAATATTCCTCAGGGTAATGTTTCAAACTGGTTTATCCGTGGGGGAGTGCCTAAAAAGTTCTTAAAAAAAGTTGCTTCTATTTTAGGGGTAACGGTGGATTATATACTTTCTTAATTTCCACAGAGCGCATTAAGTGCGTTCGATGGAGCTTAATAGCTCACGTCAGAATCCTTTTAAAGCGGTGGTCAGTCCGACCAGGCTTTTGCTACGCACAACGTCAGCGTTGCCCTGAAAGTTTAACTTTGCGGGGCTAAAAAAGAGTTTATTCACGAGTCGGCTCTACTCTTCACCCCTCCAAGGTTGGGGAGTCGGCTCATCCGATTTGTGAATATCCAAAATTTTTCCTTGGGGGGATAAATGGATTTAGTATTAAATAATCGAGAAGAGTATGTAATTACTCTTAAAGAGATTACGGACTTAATAGGCGTTAGACATAATGACGCGATGAGAAAAGTTGAGGAATTAGCTTTAGAAGATGGATTTGGTTCGCTACGAAAAACTCACAGCCAATACAAAAGCGGAAAAGGTCGTATTGATGAAATAGATACTTACATATTCACGAAAAAGCAAGCCCTTGCAGTTGGCGCAAGACTAAACAACACAATGCTCATGAAGATCATCAACAGACTTGAAGAGCTAGAAATGGCAAAGCCTCAATTTAGACTACCACAAACATATTCAGAAGCATTAAGGGCTTTAGCAGATGAAAGCGAAGCAAAAGAGAAAGCTTTAGCACTACTAGAAGAACAAAAGCCAAAAGTAGATTTTTATGAAGCAATAACAGGCTCTAAAGACACAGTAGATATTGGAACAGTTGCAAAAGTCTTAAATATTAGAGGTTTTGGAAGAAATAATCTGTTTGAGTTTTTAAGAGAAAGTGGCGTTTTAATGTCAAACAACCAACCAAAACAAACATATTGTGATCGTGGATATTTTAGAGTCATTGAGAGTAAATTCACGAAGCCTGATGGAAGTACGCATATCAACACTAAAACGGTTGTTTACCAAAAAGGTATGGAATACATTAGAAAGCTTTTGAGAAGTGAGGCTTCAGCATGAAATTTACTATTACTGTAAACCAAAAACAAGCCTTAGACCTTGGCATTACGAACATAAATCAAGCTATTATTCTTGGATTTATAAGCGAGGCTCATTCGTGGGCGGAACCTGTTGTGTTCGAGGGTGAGGTGTATTACTGGGCATCTCGTGGCATTATCGCTTCCGAGTTGGAGCTCTTGGGCTTAAAAGAGGACACGATTTATCGACACCTCAAAAGCCTAGCTTCCTTGGGGCTAATAGACTACATCAAAATCAACAAAAAAGACTGTGTAAAACTCACCAAAAAAGGAAAAACATACTATGTCGGAAATAAATCCGAAAA
>RZYK01000329.1 GCA_009930355.1 Campylobacterota bacterium
GATTTAAAATCATGGCGTTTGAGCTTTGCCATTTCATTAAATTGGCTATTTCTAATGGCATATTCACTCATTTTTAAAAGGTCTAATGCCGTAGAGTAGTGATCACCGATGTCAAAACCACAAGGATTTGTAAAATGAGTATTTTTCATACCCATGTTTTTTGCTTTTTTATTCATCTGTGCAACAAAGGTTTCAACATTACCATCACCCAAATAGACGCCAATACTCATAGCCGCATCATTGGCGGACATAACCATAGCCGCTTTAACTAAATCTTTTAAATAAAATTTTTCGCCAATTCTAAGACCTGCTTTGGTGGGTTCTACTTGAATCATTTCACGAGTAATTGTGACAACATCATTCATTCTGCCACTTTCGATGGCTAAAATAGCAGTCATAATTTTTGTAAGACTGGCAGGTTGATTGATTTTTTGTTCATCTTTAGAAAAAATAAGCTCTTTAGTACTTAAATCTTTGGCAATAATGGCATCGGTGTTTTTACGAAGTCTATCAGCCGTTTCTTTATCGAGATAATTTGCACTTAAACTGGTGGTTATGAGAGAAATACCACATAAAAGGGTTAGGAGTTTTTTAGTCATGCTACTCTTTTTAAAATGATTTTGGTTTATTTTAATGAAATTCTCTTAAATTTCTCCTTTTAGAATGGCTAAAATAGCCACTTTGCTTTCATTGATGAAAAATGAAGCATAAAGCGATATAACACTTAAGGTTATAACGTTATAATACTTTCGGACGATGAGCTTTTTTGAAGGCTTTAGCGTTATATACTTTAATTATATAAGGAGTGTGTATGTTAAAAGTTTTTATGGCAAGTGTGGTGCTGGCTCTTTCATTGAGTGCGGGTGAGATTAGTGTTGCTGTTGCGGCCAATTTAAGTGATGCGATAGAGAATATTAAAAGCGAGTTTGTAAAAGAACATCCTACGATAAAAATCAATACGATTTTAGGTGCGAGTGGCAAACTGACAACACAGATAAAAAATGGCGCCCCATTTGATCTTTTTATGAGTGCGGATATGAAATTTCCTGAAAATTTGTATGCTGAAAAAATTGCCATAACCAAGCCTATTGTCTATGCCAGTGGCGCCTTAGCCATGGTAAGTGTGAAGGGTTTTGATTTAAGTAAAGGCATGGCTGTGTTAGATGATGTAAAAGTGGAAAAAATTGCCATTGCCAATCCTAAAATTGCTCCTTATGGTGTAGCAAGTCTTGAGGCATTTAAAAATGCGAACCGTCTTGAGAAAGTAGAGCCAAAATTGGTTCAAGGCGATAGTATCTCTCAGGCATTACAGTTTGCAATCAGTGCAGCAGATGTTGGATTTGTTAATGCTTCAGCGTTTTACAGTGATAAAATGAAAGCGTATCAAAAAGGGGTACATTGGGTGGATGTGGATGCTAAACTTTATACACCTATTGCCCAAGGCGTTGTTCTCTTAAAAAGGGCAGAAAACAGTGCTGATGCTAAAGCATTTTATGATTTTATTCTCGGTGCTAAAGCTAAAGAAATTTTCAAAAATTATGGATACTTAGTCAATGAATAGACTCAAAGCGGTGGTAAGCAGTATAGAAGGTGAAGAGAGTTTGCATATTATTGGATTTGATTATGAGGGGCTTTGTTTAAAAATGATGGGGCTTGATTTGCCTAAAGGTTTAGCCCTTCATTCGCATGTTATTTTAAGCGTTAAGCCTTCTCATGTTGCCATCGCAAAAAATATTAGCGGAGCACTTAGTTATTCAAATCAAATTCCTGCACGCATTGCAAGTATTGAAAATGGGATATTACTGAGTAGTATTGTTTTACATGTAAAGAGCACTGAAATGCAAAGTTTTATTACGCTTTCTTCGGCACAGCGTATGGATTTGAAGGTGGGTGATGAGGTTCTTTTACTGAT
>RZYK01000330.1 GCA_009930355.1 Campylobacterota bacterium
TAGCCAGATTATGGGTCCAGTTGTTGACGTCGATTTTAATGGCTACCTTCCTAAAATCAATGAAGCGATTGAAGTGAATTATGAAGTAGAAGGTAAAAAACAAAAGTTAATTCTTGAAGTAGCTGCACATTTGGGCGACAACCGTGTACGAACAATTGCGATGGATATGAGTGAAGGGTTAACAAGAGGAATCGAAGTTAAAGCTTTAGGAAACCCTATCCAAGTTCCAGTAGGTGAAGAAGTTTTAGGACGTATTTTCAACGTTGTTGGTGATGTTATTGATCAAGGCGAGCCTGTTGCTGGTAAAACAAAATGGTCAATTCACAGAGAGCCACCAAAATTTGAAGAACAAAGTACTAAATCAGAGATTTTTGAGACAGGTATTAAAGTTGTAGACCTTCTAGCCCCTTATGCAAAGGGTGGAAAAGTTGGACTTTTCGGTGGTGCGGGTGTTGGTAAAACCGTTATTATTATGGAATTGATTCACAACGTTGCATTTAAACACAGTGGGTACTCAGTATTTGCAGGTGTTGGTGAGCGAACACGTGAAGGAAATGACCTTTACCACGAGATGAAAGATTCTAACGTTTTGGATAAAGTTGCACTGTGCTATGGTCAAATGAGTGAGCCTCCAGGAGCTCGTAACCGTATTGCGCTTACTGGTCTTACAATGGCTGAGTATTTCCGTGACGAGATGGGTCTAGATGTTTTGATGTTTATTGATAACATTTTCCGTTTCTCGCAATCAGGTGCTGAGATGTCTGCACTTCTTGGGCGTATTCCTTCAGCAGTTGGTTACCAACCAACATTAGCAAGTGAGATGGGTAAATTCCAAGAGAGAATTACATCGACTAAAAAAGGTTCTATTACTTCTGTTCAAGCTGTATATGTACCAGCGGATGACTTAACAGATCCAGCTCCAGCGACTGTATTCGCTCACTTAGATGCGACAACAGTTCTTAATCGTTCTATTGCAGAAAAAGGTATTTATCCTGCGGTTGATCCATTAGATTCTAGTTCACGTATGCTTAATCCTGAGATTTTAGGTGCTGAACATTACAATGTTTCTCGTGGTGTACAAGCAGTACTTCAAAAGTATAAAGATTTGCAAGATATTATTGCTATTCTTGGTATGGATGAGTTAAGTGAAGAAGATAAAGTTACGGTTGATCGTGCTCGTAAAATTGAAAGATTTCTTTCTCAACCATTTTTCGTTGCAGAAGTATTTACAGGTAGTCCTGGAAAGTACGTTACACTTGAAGAATCTATTGCTGGTTTTAAAGGTATTTTGGAAGGTAAATATGATGATTTACCAGAAGCTGCTTTTTACATGGTAGGAAGTATTGAAGAAGTAATTGAGAAAGCTGCAAAATTAAAAAGCTAAGAAGCGATAAGGTCAAAAAATGAGTACATTAAAATTAGAAATTGTGACTCCTGAGGGTCAGATTTTTGCTAATGATGTAAAAAGTGTTACACTTCCTGGAAAAGAAGGTGAGTTTGGGGTTCTCCCAAGCCACGCTTCAGTTGTAGCACTTTTACAAGCAGGCGTGATTGATATTGAGCTTACAAATGGTAATCATGACGTTGTTGCCATTAATTGGGGACATGTTAAAGTAGATGAAAACTCTGTAACTATTTTAGCTGACGGAGCTGTTTCAATTGGTGGAACTTCTGAAAGTGAAGTAGCAAAATCACTTGAGGCGGCTAAAGCGCTTTTAAAAAGTATTGGTGATTCAGATGTTGCTATTGCAATGGCAACAGCAAAGATTGAATCTGCTGCTAAAATGAAAAAGTTTTAAGTTTATGTCTCCTCTTGAATTAGTGATTAATTTTTTTGCAAGAAGCAATTTTTTTACATTAGTTATTATGCTTTGGTTGTCTATTTATTTTATTATTACTTTTGGAATATTAT
>RZYK01000331.1 GCA_009930355.1 Campylobacterota bacterium
GATTTTCTCAATTTCTTCTACCATACCTTTAATTTGTGTTGCGGTATGAACAAAATTATCAACCGTTGTATGCGCATCTTCAATGGTTTTTTTGATGGTACTATCGATGGCATTCATTCCATGTTGAAGTTCAATAGAGATAGAGGCAAGCGTGTTTACTTCGGCTGCATTATGTGCAATATCTGTATTCGCATCCATAATAGACTGAACCACCACATTAATAGTTGCATCAATCTCCACTAAGCTTTTTTGAGTACGTTCTGCTAGTTTTCGTACTTCATCCGCAACTACCGCAAATCCACGTCCATGTTCTCCAGCCCTTGCAGCTTCAATGGCGGCATTGAGTGCTAGCAAATTGGTTTGATCAGCAATATCTCGGATAATATTTAAAATTTCTTTCACCTCATTCGCATTGTGACTTACCGTATTAAGGCGTTCTGCTAAGTTTTGCTCTTTTACGGCTGTTTCTTGCATTGTGCGCTCTAAATGTTCTGCTTGATCTTTGACCTGATTAATGTCCTGTTGTGTTTGACGTAGTGCTTCTTGAGAGGCAGTCGCTTTGGTAACAGAATCTTCAATAGCGTTTGTGAGTGAAATACCACTCTCTTTCGTTTTACTTACAATTCTAGCTTCTGCGTCTACATTTCGTACGACTTCAGAGGCAGTACGGGAGAGTTCTTCTGAAATGGAAGCATTTTCATTGCTAATCTCTTTTGATTTTTTGACAATTTCATGCAATTTTTCAATAAATCGATTGATGTTTCCAGAGACTTGACCAAATTCATCTTGGCTATTGGCTCGTAGTCTTTGACGAAGATCACCCTCAGAACTAGAGAGATCTTTGACGACGTTGTTAAGCTGATCAAGAGGTTGAAGAAGCATCTTAATTAAGAAAATCATGATACCTACAGAAACCACAAGCATGAGAATTCCAATGAAAAAAAGCTCTTTGACTTAAGCATCTAAAAATGCATAAGCATTCTCTTTATCAAAGCTAATACCAGGTGTCCAATTCGTTTCTGTTGAAGCTTTATAAGTGAAAATTTTATCACTACCTTCCAAAGTGTACTCTATAAAACCTTCCGCATCCCCTTTTAAATGGGGCTCTAAAATAGATTTTTTGCCTAACATATCGGCTTTTGGGTGCGCAACAATGGTTTTTTTAGCATCGATGAGCATACCATATCCACCGTTGAAATTAATGTCGCTGACGGCTTTAACGATGTGTGTCAATTCAAAAGAACTCGCAACCACACCAATAATCTTTCCATCTTTAACAATCGGTGCCATGACGGCAACTAGATCAATAGGATCTGCTGAGCCTTTATAAATATCAGTCATACCTGATTTGCCTGTTGTTTTACCCATAATGTACCACGGTCGTTTTCGTGGATCAAAACCAGCTTTTGGTGTGGTATTGCTACCGTAAATCATAATGCCTGAGGATTCAATACCCACAAAGGTATCACGGCTTTCTGAGGCTTGAGTCGTCTCTTTTAGAATAGCTTTAATCTCAGATTCGCTCATATTTTCAATATTGCTCAGCATTCTTGCCGAACTTGAGAGACTTTTTTTCTTATTGGCTATCCACAGATCAATATAATCCGTTAAAGAACGAGAAGCCATTTTGAGGGTTGCCTCAACTTGAGTGATACTGTTTTTCTTTGTATCCATATAGCTTACCACGCCAAATGCCATAAGACTGATACAAATTAAGAATGAGATGATGAGGGTAACTTTCGTTTTGAAATTCATCATGCATTCCTTATTTATAAGATGTTTTTTAATGCTTAAAATTGAGGAAGGAAGTAAAAATGTAACATCCAACTCACACACGTTTTAGTATAACAGAATCTTTAAGCAAAAAATGAGACTTTTGAGAATTGTAGCATGCGAGTGTTGTAAATGGG
>RZYK01000074.1 GCA_009930355.1 Campylobacterota bacterium
GACATTGTTAAAATGGTAATGAACGTGAAGCAAATTCCCTACTTTGGGTACTTCTCTTTAACCCCGTTCTCTCAAACGAGGACGAAATTATATATCCATCTTCCTTAAAAGAAGGTTAAGTGAAATAAAGTTTTATTGAATATGTGTATAACCCGTTTCAGGTTCAATCGCTATTATAATTTTATTGTCTATTGTGGCTGTTGCACATGGAGAAGTTGTGCATAACTCTATCCGGCAAGTTGCTTTAAGAAGTTTTAGATTCAATTCATCGTGATAAATACTTGTTTGAACATGAGGGATACCATAGAATGGTCTACCCAAATAATCAAAAGATATTCGTTGTCGTGTATTTGCTATTGTACAACCACCAACAAAATCAATATCTAATATTCCATATTCATTTCCTAAATTCAATTCTGTCGTAGCTAGTGCACTTGTTGAATCTATATTTCCTGCACTATAACCTCCAGAAAGATATTTATTCGTATCGATAGGATTCTTTGCATGCTCTGCAATATCTGGAGTTCCTGTATAGTTTGGCGAATCGGAAAAGATCATGTAAGACCATGTATTGCCGCTACCTACCGTATTTGCAAAAAAGATTTGCCATCTGCTTTTATACCAAGACGCATCATTGAGATCAAACTTATCATCCATCATTGCCAAATGTTGTGTGTATCGTATATGACTAACGAGTTGGTCGGCGGCTTCACGTAAAGGATTGCGAGAAAAACTTGAAACAGCTACATACGCCATAATCCCAACAACAACAATTACAAAAACAAGTTCTAACATCGTAAATGCTTTTTTCATTGTCTGTTCTCCTTTTAGCTTACTCTATAAAGATAAAATGTCTTAACTGTTTTACCATAATAGGATATATCAATTTGCTCATATCCTTCTTCGATCTCTTGTTTTGTTGAAAGTTTATAACTTCCACCATTTTGTATATTATAGAAGGCTAAACGCAAAGCAAGTTTTTCATCATAAAGAATGACCTTATCGATTCCTTTTGATTTAAGAATCTCAGATAACTCTTTAGCGACATGGTATTTTACAGCAAAGTGCTTTGATGGCTCTTTCATTAACAAATAAAGTGGTTTATGAAAAAAACTCGCCATTGTATTTATCAAAAGTGTACAAAGAACAAATACAAAAACAACTGTATGCAATTTACGGAATTCTGGAAGCCTTACACGATAACTATTGAAAAAAACTTTCACCATTAAAGGGATAGCTAAAACCACAAAAGGAGCAAAATCTTCTAGTGTCAGTCTTTGCCTCAAAGAGAGGAGCAAAGAAACGACAAGCGAAAAGAATGAGATATACCATAAAAGATTTTTTTCCTCTTTAACTAAAATGCGATACATAGAGTAAATAAAATATAAAAAAACAAAAGGTGAAAAAATAGCAGCATAAACACCTAAGGTATCAACAAAATAGCCTTTTGGTTTGCCCCCTGTATCAAACCCATACAGATACATTGAAGCACCAAACAACACTAGTGTCAAAATAAGTAGGTCTGTTTTTTGCTTAAATAGCGCATAAACAAAAAGTGCTATATAAAAAATAGCAAAGGAGTTATCTACAAAAAGGGCTAATACTAAGATTATATGAGAAAGGACTTTATACTCTTTGAGGTATAAGTATGTAAACAATAAACTAAGAAAAACAACAAGGATACTGTTGTTTACCAGTAAAGCAATACTATTTACTCCTGGCAAAAAAGCATAAATACCAACAGCGAAAACAAGATCAACTCTTTTTTTCAAAAAAAGTTTACTAATTTTATACACCAAAACAATAGAAGAAAGGTGCAATAAAATAAAAGGTAAACGCAGTGCAAAATCATTTTGTCCTAATAGCTTAGTTGAAGCAACAACAAGATAATGGATAAACATAGTACCATGGAAAAAGACTTCTGCCTCATCATAACTGATCGAAAGAATGGTAGTTTCATAAACCAGCAAAGCACTGCTTAAGACCAATATGAAAAATAAAAAAAGTCTTTCTCTCATAGTTTTAGGAAGTTATTTAAAATGGCATGACCGTGTTCACTTAAAATGGACTCGGGGTGAAACTGAACACCATAAATGGGTTTGTCTTTTATTTGAAGTGCCATAATTTCATGATCGTCAGTGCTATAAGCTGTTGGGACAATCACTGAAGGAAGTCCTTCTTGTTCAACGGTTAGAGAATGATAACGTGTCGTAATAAATGTTTCAGGTAATCCTTCAAATAGACAACTATTATGAAGTTGCTTTGTCGTAGATGTTTTACCATGCATCATACGTTTTGCACGTACTACTTCACCCCCAAAGGCTTGCGCAATAGCTTGATGTCCTAAACAAATACCTAAAATAGGGATTTTCCCACCAAAATATCGAATAACATCCAAGCTCACACCTGCTTCATTAGGTGTTGCTGGACCTGGAGAAATAATAATTTTTGAGGGGTTTAGTGCTTCAATTTCTTCAAGGCTCAATTCATCGTTACGAATTACTTTTAAATCTGCTCCTAATTCTAAGCAGTATTGAACAATGTTGTACGTAAAACTGTCATAATTGTCTATCATTAATACCATGTAATTTTTCCATATAAAAATAAGCTAACTTTAATAATCATAACACGCTTTTGCTTAAGAATTCACTACCGAATTTTTACAGCCCCCATTAAAAAGCAATTAAAGAAAATAGCGATATACTTTTTAAAGTACGTTTTTAAGGTATTATTTAACATGCAAAAATGGCTTAAGTTTATGATTTATTTTCATCTGCTCGTTTGCCCTCTTTGTGCTTCTGTATTTCTGATCGAAAACAATTCAACCTCATCCCTATTTACTTATGAAAACATCATTTCTCTTATCCTCTTTCTTTTTGTTTTGGCTTCGGGTATTGCCTTTTATAGACTAAGGAAAGTGCTGAGAAAACGAAAGTTAGGTGAAAAAAAAGCTAAACGTTCTAATGAACGCTTACAAAAAACGATGAATGATCTTAAAATAGCCATTAAAAAAACAGCCGATGCTCATCAAATTAAAAGTCAATTTTTAGCCAATATGAGTCATGAACTCAAAACCCCCATGAACACTATCATTGCAATGAGTGAACTCTTATTGCATAAAGAATTACCCGAAAAAGAGCACCGTTGTTTAGTTAAGGTTGTAGAATCGTCTCACCATCTTATGGATATTATTAACGATATTTTAGATTTTTCAAAAATTGAGGCCAACAGCATTGAGCTTGAATCCGTATCTTTTCAGCTTGAAAAACTTATGCTTTCTATTAGCGAGCTTTTTCGTATTCGTGCACAGCAAAAAGGCTTAGAACTTCTGATTGATTTAAGCAATACAACAGCACATCACTACAAAGGTGACTCAAAAAGGTTAAAACAAGTTCTGTTTAATCTTCTCTCCAATGCTGTAAAATTTACGCAAAAAGGAGAAATTCTTCTTAAAGCACATGTTACAGAAGAGCATGATGGCATACAAACCGTTCGTTTTGAAATCAAAGATACAGGTATTGGCATTGAGTCTTCTCAAGTGGAAGACCTTTTTAATGCATTTTCACAAGCGGACATGTCAACCACACGCAATTATGAAGGTATTGGATTGGGGCTTAGCATTGCACAGGGACTTGTTTTAATGATGGGAGGAGAAATTCAATACGAAAGTCATTATGGCAAAGGAAGTACCTTTTGGTTTGAGCTTCCACTGTGTGTTGATACCTCTATAAAACCACCCAAACCAACACCAAAGCTTTCAAATTTACGTATTGTAGTTGTGGATACCCAAAAAACGTCCCTTGCAATTCTTGCACATGTGCTTCATGATATTGGTATTGGGTATGTTACATGTAACAATGCTACTGAAGCGTTAAAACTCTTAGACAGTGGCTTTCAAGCAGATGCCGTTATCATTAGCTGTTCAGGCGAAACACCAGAAAACATAACACTTTTTCACACCATCAAACATCGTTTTTGGAATAAAATTCCTTCTATTTTAGTTATGAATGGATATGACAAAGAAGTTCTTTTGCAAAAATTAGGAGCCAGCAAGCCTTACAAAATTCTTTTTAAACCTATTACGCATTCTATCTTATTTGAAACCATTATAGAACTAAGTGAACGGACATTAACGCAAACACCCCATTCTAAAATATCTTCAAATGCCATTGCCAAATTAAATGCGCTGAGTAACATCAGTGATGAACAAAGCAAAGAGAGCATTGCGTATGAAATTTTTACCAACGAGGGCATTCATGCCCATTACGCCATAGAATCATTAGGTGGCAATCGTTCGTTTTATCGAGAACTGTTAAAAATTTTTGCAACAGAACAGCGTTATTTTTACACCGAATATCAAGCACTTGCACTGAGCAATGATAGTATTGCAACCAAACGTATGTGTCATACCC
Organism: Campylobacterota bacterium; assembly: GCA_009930355.1. Lineage (GTDB taxonomy): Bacteria > Campylobacterota > Campylobacteria > Campylobacterales > Sulfurospirillaceae > Sulfurospirillum. The sequence continues at coordinate 4,413 of RZYK01000074.1, forward strand.
TTAAAGGTATTAGTGCAACATTAGGCATGGAAGAGCTTTGTACATTAGCGCAATATGCTGAGTGTTTAGAACATCCACTGCCTCAAGATTCAACCCTGCTTCAAGAGATAGCAAAAAAAATAGAAACCTACACCCAAATGATTCATGCGCTCTATCCCTCTTTACATGTAAAGAGCTAAATGTCTATAAATGCACATATTTTTTTAAAAGAATCAGAAGAAAAAACATAGCAGAAGCAAAAAGTGAAAGTAAGATAACAAAGCTATTCCATCCCAAATACTCAAAAAAGACACCAGGAGCAAACGTTCCAATTGTACCGCCTAAATAGTAAAAGGAAAGATACAGTCCACTAGAGATAGCACGCATTTCATGGGCAAGCTTACTCACCAATCCTGAAGCAATTGAATGAATGATAAAAAATCCTGCACAAACAACAAACATCCCTGTAAACATAACCATATAATGATTAATGTGAAAGAGTTGTAATCCAACAAGATAAATGCACAATCCAATAAAAATAGCTTTAATTTCATCACCCAAAAAACGAATAATCGACAAAATGCGAATAGAGATGATAAAACCAACAATATATCCCGCATACATCATGCCAACTTTCCCATAACTCACATCCGAACTCAGCATACGTAATTGAAAAGGTAAGAAGTTTAACAATGCTTGAAAAACAAAAAAGATAAAAAACATTAAAATAAAAAGCGTTAAAAAGATTTTATTCTGACATACCCCTATAATTTGCTTCAATTTTGGCTTCACAAAATCGACTTTAATCTCTTCAGTTAAAAAACTCAATGCTCCATACATCGCAATGAGTGCTATTCCCAATAAAACAAAAAAAGGTCGCCAACCAAAAATATCACTGATAGTACCAGAGAGTAAGCGCCCTAAAAAACCACCCAAGATGGTCGCTCCAATATAATACCCCATCGATTGTTGCACCCGTTCTTTAGGGGCCATAAATCCAATGTAGCTCATTAAAGAGGTTAAAATAGCAGGAATCAAAAGCCCTTGCAAGGCTCGAATGCTCATTAACAAAACATATTCATTGCTCCATGCAAATAAAAGCTCTAGCAGCCCCAAAAGCAAAACAGCATTTCTCAAAAAGCGCTTTGTCGAAAATGTTTCCAAAATATAGCCATAAAAAACGGGTGCAAAACCCAATGGCAACATAATCACCGTTGTAAACATAACTGCTTCAAAACGGCTTAGAAAAAACTCTTTTTCAAAAAGGGGTTGAATAGGTTGAGCAGCATACAAGGAGCACAGCGTCAACATCGTGCAGACATACACAATGAGACGCTGTTGTTTTATAAAAAAAGCGTGAAGGTTATTTGTACTTATCAATCTGGAAATCCCAGAAAAACTCAATCCACTCTGTTGCTTCACGAGCGGCAAAATCAGGGCGTAAGAGTGCCTTTTCCTTATAAAAAACAGAGGCAACCTTTAAGTCAACTTCTGGATATTGAGCCCCCAGTACCCGTTTAATTTCTATCATTGTCTCACCACTATCAATAATATCATCCACAATCACCACCCTTTTCGCTTTGCTAAGATCGGGGATATTAAAAATATTAATCGTATCAAGCTTATGGGTCTCTTCATAGTGAATTGAATTAATAGAGTAAAGTGCTCTCATTTCCAACGCTTCTGATAAAAAATGCCCTAGAGTCATACCTCCACGAGCGACCGCTAAAATAACATCAGGGGCATAAGGTTTAATTTCCTTTGCCAAATGATTCACATCGACTTTAAACTCTTCATAACTGTAATAACGCAAACAAATTCCTTTATAAAAATTTTTTATTGAACAATAAATACAATCAAACTAATCGCTGTTAAAAATACTATACCAATATTAATATCGTGATATTCTCTTTTAATGAGTTTAACCACCAAATAAGAGATAAGCCCAAACGCTAAACCGTTTGTGATAGAGAAGGTAAGAGGCATCATGACCACGATTAAAAATGTCGAAACCGCAATAGCAGTATCTTTGAAATTAACATGAGAGAGCTCACTAAACATCAAAACACCAACCATAACTAAAACTGGATAAATAGCATTTTCAGGAATCGCTTTAAACAGAGGCATCATAAAAAGAGTTAAAATAAAGAAAAGTCCTGTTGCCACAGCAGTTAAACCTGTACGACCACCCTCTTCCACACCACTAGCACTCTCAACAAATGCCGTTGTCGTAGAAAGTCCAAAAAGTGAACCAGCAACCGTTGCTACAGCATCCACTTCCAATGTTTTTTGAAGCTCTTTACCATCATCTTTAAAAATACCCGCACGATACCCAACGCCTGCTAGTGTGCCAATAGAATCAAACAAATCGGTAATTAAAAACGTAATCACCACAGGTAAAAGGGCTAGGGAAAAAGCAGAGACGATATCCAGTTGCATAAAAATAGGAGCAATAGAAGAAGGCATAGAAAAAACTTCAGTGGGATACGACCCAATACCAAAAACCCATCCAACAATCGACGTTGCAAGGACTGCTAAAATAAACGCCCCTTTGAGTTTCCATGAATACAAGGCAAACACTAAAATCAATCCTAAAACACCCAAAAGAACCTTAGGGTCTTTAAAATTGCCCACTCCAACCAAAACAGCAGGATTAGCAACAATCATTCCCATACTTTTTAATCCAATAAAGGCAATAAATGTCCCAATACCCGCACTAATCGCTCGCCTTAAATCATGAGGAACACTTTTCATAATCCACACACGAAATTGTGTAAAAGAGAGAATGACAAATAAAATACCTGAGAGAAAAACAACGCCTAAAGCCGTTTGCCATGGCACTTTCATCCCTAAAACTAAACCAAAAGTAAAATAAGCATTAAGCCCCATTCCCACACTCATGGCAATAGGCGTATTTGCCCAAAGCCCATTAAAAACAGTTGATAAAATCGTAATGAGCGCTGTTGCCGTAATAAGCGCATCCATAGGCATTCCTGTTTTGCTCATAATAATGGCATTCACAGGCACAATATACATCATCGTTAAGAAGATGGTAAACCCAGCGGTCACTTCCGTTTTCACGTTTGTGCCGTGCTCTTTCAGTTTAAAAAAGTCCAAGCCTTATCCTTTAAAATTTAGTAACATCTCAATTCATTGTATAAACTATCACGCTCTACCGCTTGAAATCCACTGGTTTGAATCAGCTCTAAAATACTCTGCAAGCCAAGCCCTTTAGCACTCTTTGCGCCTGCTGCGGATTGAATCGACTCTACTTCAATCGTTCCATCCAAATCATCCGCCCCATACTCCATTGCGACAAGGGCTAAATTAATCGTTGAAGTTGCCCAATACGCCTTAATATGGTCAATATTATCCAGCATCAAACGGCTAATCGCAAACGTTTTTAAAATCTCCGTAGAGCTTAAAAAATCTTCTACATGTAAATAGTTATTGTCTCGTTGATACACCAAAGGAATGAAGGCATTAAAACCGCCTGTTTTATCTTGCAATTCACGCAAACGAATCATATGGTCAATACGGTGTTCACGCGTTTCCACATGCCCAAACAGCATCGTAGCATTGGACTCTTTGCCTCTTTTGTGCCATAATTCATGGATGTGCAACCACTCCTGTGAGCTCACCTTGCCTTTACAGATGTACTCACGCACTTCTTCATCAAAAATCTCCGCACCACCACCAGGCATTGAATCTACACCATGCTCAATCATCTTCTCAATGAGCTCATCAAAACTGAGCCCATACTGTGTCGCTAAAAAGTTGATTTCCGCTGCAGTGAGTGCTTTTACATGTAAAGAAGGAAAACGCTCCTTGATTTTGGAGAAAATTTCCAAATACCACTCTAAACCTGTGTGCGGATTGTGAGCGGAGACAATGTGTACTTCAGTAATTGCACTGTGTTTAAGTGAATTTTCAAGCGCACTTAAAATCTCTTCGTGGCTCATAGTATAAGGATTTGGATTTTTTCGATTGGCTGAAAAGGCGCAGAATTTACAAATGTCTTTGCAAATATTGGTAGGGTTAATATGTCGATTGACATTAAAAAAGACTTTATCACCATGAAGTGCTCTTCGCTTTTGATTGGCGTAGTGACCTAGCGTAAAAAGGTCTAAATCATACAGTGCAACGCCATCTTCAAAGCTCAATCGTTCATTGTTTTCTAATTTTTCAATAAGTGTCATGCTGTGCTTTCGGAAAGAAATAAAGAAAGATTTTAGCCATTTTTTTTATAAAGAGAGGTTAAACGAGAAGGAGGTTCACCCTCCTTTTTACATGTAATCCTCAGGAGGGAAATTCTCCACCACAAAATCAATGTCTTTATCGCCTCTTCCACTTAAGTTCACCAAAATAGACTCATAGGGTTTTTCTTTGGCAAGCTTCATGGCAAATGCCACCGCATGGGCACTCTCAAGTGCAGGGATAATTCCCTCATAATGACTTAAATCGTAAAATGCTTGAATGGTCTCAGCATCATTAGCAATACCTACTTTCGTACGCCCAATCGAATTTAAATACGCATGTTCTGGTCCAACGGAGGGATAATCCAATCCACTTGCAATCGAGTAAACCTCCGCAGGCTCACCCTCACTGTTTTTGAGCATAATGGAGTTAAACCCATGCAAAATGCCCTCACTTCCAAAACTCAAACTTGCCGCATGTTCTCCTAGCTTCGTCCCACGCCCACCAGGTTCTACGCCATACATCTCACAAGAATCCTCTACAAACGCAGAGAAAAGTCCCATAGCGTTACTTCCACCACCCACACAAGCAACCAAATTATCAGGTAAATTACCTGTCATCTCTAAAAATTGCTCTCTGGCTTCAATGCCCACAAC
>RZYK01000332.1 GCA_009930355.1 Campylobacterota bacterium
AGCTTTTACATGTAAAGATATATTATAACTTTAACACGATTAAAAAGGAGATATTATGCTTAAACAAACCCTTATCCTATTAACCCCACTGATGCTCTGCGCGGCAAATTGGCAAGAAACTCTAAATACCGCAGTCAATGCCGCATCGAGTACACAAACAACCACTAAAACGACTGCCACTTCGCAAAGTACAGCAACTTCAGGTGTTAAAGAAGCCCTGAGTCTTGGAGCGAAACAAGCCGTCTCTTTGTTGGGGAAAGAAAATGGTTATCTTAACAACAGTGCCGTTAAAATTCCTCTACCTTCGTCCATGCAACCCGTTGCCACTGCGGCTGAAAAATTAGGAGGCAAACGTTACGTCGATGATTTTGTAAAAACCATGAACACCGCCGCTACCAAATCCGTTCCTAAAACAGCCTCTATTCTAAGCGATACTATCTCTTCGATGAGCGTTGAAGATGCAAAGGCGATTGTCAGTGGTGGCAATACCGCCGCAACGGATTATTTTAAAACCAAAGCGGGAAGTCAGCTCCTAAGTGCGATTATGCCGATTATTAAAGAGAGTATCAGCGAAAGTCAAGTGATGAGTTCTTATCAAGCCCTTAAAGGCTTTGCAGGTGGAAGCAGTGCAACGCAATCCCTCGGCAATAACACTTTAGTTGGTCAAGCTTCCTCCTTAGCAAAAGGGTTAGGCATGGGAGATGCCCTTCCTTCTCAAGATGAGGATATTGAGAGTTATATTGGGCGTAAAACCCTCGATGGACTTTTTTACATGATTGGGGAGAAAGAAAAAGCATTGCGTAGTAACCCACTCGCAAGTGGTAGTTCAATTATTCAACAAGTCTTTGGAAAGTAAAAAGAAGGATTCCATCTAGCCTAAAGCTAGATGGAATAAAAGGTTTATTTTTTAAAGAGTGCGTCTACTCTTCTGTTTTCAGCACGACCTGCTTCTGTATCATTGGTCGCAACAGGTTTGCTCTCACCATACGCTTCTGTTGTTACTTTCGCAGCCGCAACGCCAAGATTTGAAAGTGCTTTAGCCACTGCTTTTGCACGGCTATCAGAAAGTTTTTGGTTATAAGCATCACTACCTTTAGAGTCTGTGTGTCCCTCTAAAACAACGCTATATCCTGGGTTTTGTTTCATAAAATCTGCTACTTTTTGAATCTCAGGCATAAACGCTGGTTTAACCACAGATTTATCAAAGTCAAATTTTACATGTAAACGAATAATTTTGGTACAACCATCTGCATCAACCACGGTACCTTTTGGTGTATTTGGACATTTATCTTTGTCATCATATACGCCATCCATATCGCTGTCTTTTGGTGCAACTGGTGCTGCCACAGGCGCTGGTTTTGGCTCAGCTTTTGCTACCACTGGTGCTGCTTTTGGACTAAATGGAATGGCAAAACCTAGGCTGTAAAATAGGTTGTTATCGCCGTGGTCAAATTTTACAGCATGACGTACTTCTGCTTTCAGTGCAAAATTGTCTGTCACCCAGTATTTTACACCACCACCGTATTGTGCAAACATACTATCGCCATTACCATTTTCAGAATTACTCATATCTTCATGACCCAAACCTACTAAAGCATAAAGTGCTGTTTCAGGGGTTAATTTGTACTCCTTAACGACGTTTGCATAATAACGGTTAATGTTGGTCTCTTTAGAACTTTTTTCATAGTCAACATCATCACTTCGATCATAACCTAACTCAATTTGACTCACAATGTTACTATCAAGATTGATACCAAATCGTAGACCATATGTCAATTGACTGTGAATGTCAAGATTGCCTTCTGGATAAACACCACCAATGGTTGGTGTCACCTCATAGTTGTATGCTGTTGGAGCAGCCAATGCAAGCGTTGCCAACGCTGCTAATGAAAATAGC
>RZYK01000333.1 GCA_009930355.1 Campylobacterota bacterium
ACATTATACTAACACAAAAGAAAATGTAGCATAAAGTAACGGATGTTTTAGGGAATAAAATTTTTCAAAAAGTTGTCTTGACAGATTGGGGTATTATAAGCCTCACTCATTACCCTCGAAGATCATAAGCCAGAACACTTTTTAATGCTAACGCATGGAAGAGCTGCTGCAATGGAATTTAAATCAAGATTAACACACCTGGTGGGCTCTTTGGCGTATGATGTGGATATCTTAACCTTTCATGCCTTTGCATTGGAGCTAATTGGTAAGCGAGTCTCATGCGACAGTGATTTGAACGATGCTATTAGCCTAGCAACCTTAGGATTACAAAAAGGATTTATTGAGCTTCCCTTTAAAACGATGCTTATTCTAGATGAGTACCAAGATGTCAGTCTTAAGACCTACGAATTTATCAAAGCTATTTTTTCGAAGATGGAAGGCAATAAACATATTATAGCCGTAGGCGATGATGATCAGTGTATCAATAACTTTTTAGATGATGATAAAGCTGATGTTACCTATATGGAAGAGTTTCAAAAAGATTTTGCAAGGCTAGAAAATAATGAAGAAGAGACATCCGAGCAAGGCTATGCTCAGTATACTCTTTTGAATAATTACAGAAGCGATACCAACCTTGTTGCCTTTGCAAATGCTTTTGCAGATACGATACCGCGGCGTATGAAAATAGACAACTTAGTGCCAACCAGTAAAGAAAAGGGATACATTGGAGTCTCTTTACATCAAGGAACTTCATCACTTATGATGCCTATTGTTGATGCCGTAGCGAAAGACCCTTCAGAAAATATTGCCATACTTTGTAAAACCAACAGTGAAATCTTAACGCTGTATTCGATGTTAATAACAAGAGGCATTCATGCTAAATATATTACCAGTAAAGATGGCTTTAGTTTAGGACAATTGGATGAGTTGCAGTATGTGGCAAATCTTTTGAAAGAAAAACCACTGGATGCAGTTTTGGAGTTATTCAAAAAATATTATCAACAATCCACTAACTATAAATTAGCCCTTCAAGTCATAGGAAGATTCCAAAACGAACATTTAATTGATAGTGAAGATCTCAATTCTTGCTATACCTATTTTATGGATTACTTGAGTGAAATTACATTTGAAGAGTTTGAGTTTTCTAAAGCCAAAGTGATTGTATCAACCATGCATAAAGCCAAAGGCAAAGAATTTGATAGTGTCTATCTTCCTATCAAAAAAGGCTTTATTCAAAACGATTATGATCGAAGACTTCTCTATGTTGCAATCACTCGTGCAAAGCATAATCTTCATATCCACACCAATGATCACTCTATTAAATCTTTCAAGCAATCATTTGTAGAACAGCAATTTATCAATGAAACTTTCGATGAGCCACAAGAGATTCTATTTACCATGGGATTAGGGGATTTATCCCTAAAAAGCAATGCAGCCAAAGAGGGTATTCAAAAAACCTATCCAATGGCAGGAGATAGTGTTCAAATCCACAGATGCGTTCAAGAGGATGGAACTGTTTGGTTTAAAATCACCAAAGATAATCGAACGATAGCTATTTTATCTAAGCCATATGAAGGCTATAATCGGTTGAGCACACGTATTTTAGAGCAAGAAGCTAAAGGATACGTTTTGCAAACAGATGCCATTGTTGAGAATGTTGTCTCATGGAAAGTGTTTAATGATGAAACAAAATTAACTGAAGATTATTTAGAGGTTTTGTGTCAGGTGAGGATGAAAATAAGCTAAATTTTTAATTTTTACGGCAAAAGGAAGATTTTTACATCTTCCTTTCTGACAGAGTTACGAAAGATCCATAGGGTCTTTTGTAATTTAGATGTTCATTGTATAACTCTCACAAAGGATTGTCAAATGCAAGTTGCTCT
>RZYK01000334.1 GCA_009930355.1 Campylobacterota bacterium
GTCATCGCAGGAATAGAACAAAAAGGCCCCGTGTTTATAAAGACACATCGTGCTTGCAGGTGTAGAAAAACGGCTTCTGTCATACCTTTTAAAACAATCGAGGAAATCTGATTCACTAAAATAATCCCGGCTCATAAAATAGATTGCTATGTATTTTTCCTCAAACGATGGATTGATAAGTTTTGCATGATCTCTGATTTCATCTGCAGAAAGTTTTCGTGAGATTAGTATATTTATCTCATTTTGCATAAAGGTTATGTCTGCCATACGTTCTACATACCTGTTGACGTCATAAATTATCTTTTCGAAATATATATCCATCGAGTTGATCATTACAATTGGAAAATTCTTGGAGTCAGCATATCTCAGGGCTGATTCAGGTATTGGCAAATGAAAAACATTCCTTATAGCTAATCCGCTTGCGTCTTGTTTTAAAAGATGTTTGATACCTTCACCGATCATTGATATGTCCTCTTTTGCACAAAGAAAAGTGGTCAAGACAAGTTGATCTTTAAAAAGGCTGGTATGGAAATATTTATTTCTTAAAGAAATGTCAAGTTCATAGTCTAATATGCCAACATCCTTGACTATTCTTGAAAGCCCTCCTTTGCCTGCAACCAAAGAGACATTGGTTCCGTAGGTGTTCAAAAAATCAGAGATCATATAATACATTAAAACCAACCCTTCCTTGTATTTTTTTATAAAAATAAAAACATGCTCATTTGGATATTGAAAATAGAGCATGACTGATTATAACAAATATTAACTCTAATTGATCTTTAATTTTATTCCATTTTGCGAGGAAACGTCATGTTTATTTATTGAATTTTATAAAAAAATTAGTTTTAAATTGTAAATTTATACATCAAATACCCTTTGATTGCTTTGTTATATAACAATAAACTTTTAGTTGGAAGCACTGTCAGGCGTAGGAAAGGTGCGGAAAGAAGTATTCATCAACAGGAGGAGAAAAAATGAAATATGTAAGGATGTCTATCGAAAAAGAATCACCAGAGCAACTTGGATATGAAAAAATAAAAAACAACCTCACAGAGACTTCAGTTAGAGACAGGAATATAAGAGATCTTGGACTTGTGATCGACGACATGATCCTTCCTTATGGTGATCACCTCGGAGATCCCCGCCTCCGTGAAACTATTGCTCAGCAGTCCGGTTTAGACGATCCAAATGATGTGCTTGTTACTGCCGGTGCCGCTTCAGCTCTGTTTTTAGTTGCATCGTCTCTCTTGGAACCAGGCGACAAAATGATAGTCGCAAGACCAAATTATGGAACAAATATTGAAACGCCTCGTGCAATAGGTGCCGACATTAGCTATCTCGACCAGAAGTTTGAAGAAGGATTCAAAGTAGACATTGATAAGCTCAAATCAATGATAAAACCTGACACTAAGTACATTTCATTGACTAACCCTCACAACCCTACGGGAACGATGATGTCTCTTTCAGAGCTAAAAGAAGTAATTGAAATAGCTGAAAAACACGATGTCTGGCTTCTCATAGACGAAACATACAGAGATATGTTTAAGGATGAAGTCCTTCCTGTCGCAGCTTCTCTTTCTGACAAGGTAATATCCGTATCATCACTCTCTAAAACATATGGGATTCCCGGTATTCGAATAGGCTGGACTGTATGCCGGAATAAAAAGATAAACGATCTTCTTCTTTGTGCCAAAGAGCAGGTATGCATCGGAGGAAGTGTGGTTGATGAGTATATTGGCTATGTTGCTCTGTCTCAAAAAGTTGAATGGATAAAGCAGAATGATGCGACTATTGCTGATAGGTTTGCTGTTGTCAAAAAATGGATAGAGAGTGAAGAGAATATGGAATGGGTTGAGCCAAGAGCCGCCTGCACTTGTTTTCC
>RZYK01000335.1 GCA_009930355.1 Campylobacterota bacterium
CAATATGCTTTTAATGCATGCGATGGGTCCAAATGTGGCAGGTGTTATTGGCTCAGCAGTTGCAGCAGGTGTTCTGTTGTCTATTTTTAAATAAATGTTTTGAGGGTATAAAGGTATGTCGAAGATTAATGAAATAGAAAAGTTAGGTTTAACAAATATTGGTAAGGTTCATTATAATAGTAGTTATGATGAATTGCTTGAACAAGAGATTAAAAACAATGAAGGCCGCATTACCCGCAATGGGACGTTTAGTGTTGACACAGGTATTTTTACAGGAAGAAGTCCAAAAGATAAATATTTCGTAGATCAAGCTCCTTCTAATCAATACATTTCATGGGGTAAAATAAACCAAAAAATCAATAAAGAGATTTTTGATGAACTGTTTGAAAAGGTAAAGGGGCAACTTTCCAATAAAGATATTTATATCCAAGATGCGTATAGTGGCGGCAGTTTGGCGAGTCGTAAAAGTATTCGCGTGGTAACAGAGGTGGCTTGGCAAGCGCATTTTGTTAAAAATATGTTTATTCGCCCTAGTGTTGAAGAATTAGCGACGTTTAAACCTGATTTTACGCTTTATAATGCATGTAAAGTTGTGGATGATGATTATAAAAAGCATGGACTTCATTCAGATGTTTTTGTTGTTTTTAATGTGGAAGAGAATATTGCCATTATTGGTGGTACTTGGTATGGAGGAGAGATTAAAAAGGGTATTTTCTCTATGATGAACTATTGGTTACCATTAGAGGGTAAACTCTCTATGCATTGTTCTGCTAATGTGGGTGAAAAAGGCGATACCGCACTCTTTTTTGGTCTTTCAGGTACCGGTAAAACAACCCTTTCGACAGACCCAAAACGTAAATTAATTGGCGATGATGAACACGGTTGGGACGATGAGGGCATTTTCAATTTTGAAGGTGGCTGTTACGCAAAATGTATTAATCTTGATCCAAACAGTGAGCCAGAAATTTATGGCGCCATTAAAAAAGATGCGTTATTAGAGAATGTGGTTATTGATGAGAATGATGTGGTGGACTATTCAGATAGTTCCAAAACAGAGAATACTCGTGTTTCTTACCCTATTTATCACATTGAAAATCATGAAAAAACACTTCAAGCAGGTCATCCTAAAAAGATTATCTTTTTAAGTGCGGATGCTTTTGGTGTCTTGCCTCCTGTTTCAAAACTGACTAAAGAACAAGCAATGTACTACTTTTTAAGTGGTTATACGGCTAAAGTTGCAGGAACAGAACGTGGTATTACAGAGCCTGTTGCAACGTTTAGTGCATGTTTTGGAGAGGCTTTTTTACCATTGCACCCAACGGTGTATGCAAAGTTGTTAGGTGAAAAAATTGATAAGCATGGGGTTGATGTTTATTTGGTCAATACGGGCTGGACTGGTGGTGGCTTTGGCATTGGTAAACGTATGAGTATTAAAGCGACACGTGCGTGTATTAATGCCATTTTAGATGGTAGCATTAATGATTCTGATTTTGAAGCGATTCCTGTCTTTAACATTCAAGTTCCTAAAACACTCACAGGTGTTCCTACGGAGCTTTTAAATCCTAAAAATACCTGGGAAAATAAAAGCCTTTATGATGCAACACGTGATGAGCTTGCTGGCATGTTTATTGAAAACTTTAAAAAATATATCACTGCTGATTCTGATTTTTCAAACGCAGGTCCAAAACTCTAATTTTAATCTTTACATGTAAAGGTACAATCCTTTACATGTAAAAACCCAAACCTTTATTTAAGGTCTATTATTCTTGCAAAACGTGAGAAGTTTATTATCCAAGGAGACGTTTGAATGTCAAAACTATGGTCTGGTAGATTTGCCAAAAGTGGTGCGCAATTACTCGATGAATTTAATGCCTCATT
>RZYK01000336.1 GCA_009930355.1 Campylobacterota bacterium
CGAGCTGCGCATGGTGCCAGATGACGATTTTAATGAGTCAAAAGTTCAAAAGTATAAATTTCAAACCGTTGATGCAAAAACCTAACCGGAAATTACTGACTCGGACTGCGATTTTGTCAAATTTTTTTCGATAGGTAGATGCATTCTAGACTGTCGAATATTATGCATTCCTAAATGCAATTTTTGCTTTGAATATAACAACTGCTTATTGAATTAGATTCATAATTTTATTTCTGATCAGCCGTGATTTCATGAATTTTTTCATTGAATTTGACTTATGGAATGACATTTATACTTTGGAATTATTGAGATTATATTAAGAATTCCGCAATTATTGATATTAAAGTTGACTATTCCGTTGTACTCTTTTTCGACTATGTCATTCGCAATATAAATTTTATCTTGTAAGTCTTTATTAAATTCTGATAAATCTGTATCGATAAAAATGTTATCAGCATTTTTTATTTGAAAAATCACGGAGAACGAATTATTTATTTTTCTCAATTTAAATCTAACGCGGGCAAAAAATTTATTTTTTACAAAAGCTTGACTCAGGATGTAGTCAACAGTGTCAAATAAAACGATTAGTGCTAAATTTATATTTATATTTTTGCATTCTTCATTATGTATATTTTTGTCACATGATATTGTAAGTTCGGCTGTGTGTTTCCATTGTGTAGAGTAAAGATTTGTTATAATATTTATAAATTTATTCTGACTGTGAGTTAGGCTATTATTTTCATAGTTCAGGGCCGTGCTCAGATTCTTAGTAAGCGCTTTTATGCGAACTATTCCTTCGAATATCATCTCTAAAGCTTCTGAGCTCGAGTCTTCAATTATCCTAGATCGTTTGTTTTCTGCTTGACATCGCGCGCATAACTTAAGGTTTTTAACATGAGTTGGGTCAAGCTTTTCATTTTGAGCTTCTATCAAATAGTGAGTAAAATTGTTAATGTATTGGATATGGTTATTCATTTCGTTAATCGAAAAATTCATTAACTTGTTCATAAATTTTTTTTTGTAGTCTTCCATCAGCAACGCTTTAGCCACAGATATGCTCCTGCGTGATTGTTGTCGTAGTATGTGTCTATTCTTATATTTTACGTTCTTGTATCTATTTAAATTTTTGTAATTGCTGTTTCTGGAGCAGACCCAGGGCATACTGTTAGAAAAGACGTGATTCGTCCGGGCAAATAATGGTCGAAGGAATCAGTGGTGTTACACGTTTTGTGAGATATTGTTTTTTTTATGACAAGATTATCTGCGTGTAACTGGATAAAATTACCTAAATTATGCCTAGCCTTTCAACGTGGTCAGTTGAAATTTTCCTGGTCGAGCCATTTTAAGAAAAAGTGTCTGTCAGACTCTTTTCAGAGGGGTTCGAATACTGTTTTTTTACTGAAATTTAGTGTTTGCGTCTTGTAATGATACGGAAATGTGTAACTATCGCCGTTACGTTCATCAACTTGCTTCGGGAAATCGATGGAAAAACAGCGAAAACGGAAGATATTGTTTGTGGATGATGACCCAGGCATTCTGGGCGCGATGCGCGCGATTTTTTTTCGCCGTTTCGAGGTCCATACCGCGGAATCGCCACAAGCAGCTTTGTGTTTGCTCGATTCGGAGGGTCCCTTCGCGCTGGTCGTGTCGGACCTGAGAATGCCCGAGATGAACGGCATTGATTTTTTCAGGCGGGTACAGGAGATTTCGCCGAGATCGGTCCGGGTGATGCTCACCGGGCACGCGGATCTGGATTCGGCCATGGAGGCCGTCAACGCCGGGCAGGTTTTCCGGTTTCATACGAAGCCCTGTGCCGCCGAGATTCTCGAGAAGACCGTGGCCGATGCCTTGTGCGCTTACGAGTGGACGGGCATGA
>RZYK01000337.1 GCA_009930355.1 Campylobacterota bacterium
GTTTTAATACGATCATTCGTATAAATACACAGTTCACTGGCAATTTTAAGGCTCTCTTTAACAAGGGTTTCTTCATCCAATGTAGCATGGCGGTCTAGTGCACGAGCTGCAGAAATAGCGTAATTCCCACCACTTCCAATCGCGGCGATTTTACCATCTTCTGGCTCAACAACATCGCCTGTGCCACTTAAAATAAAGATATGTTCACAATTTAAAACAATCATCATCGCTTCTAAACGGCGTAACATTTTATCTTTTCGCCACTCTTTGGAAAACTCAATGACGGATTTGTACAAATCACCTTTTTTTTGCTCTAAAATATTTTCAAACATATCAAAAAGGTTAAACGCATCGGCCGTACTTCCTGCAAAACCCGCTAAAATCTGACCATTGTAGAGTTTACGAATTTTAGTTGCATTGTTTTTTAGAACAGTATTACCAAAGGTTACTTGTCCATCACCGCCAATAACCGCTTTGTTTTCTCCACGACATGCAAGAATGGTGGTTGCTTCAAACATAGTATTTATTCCCCAATAATTGTGAGCGAAAGCGTCGCATGAATTCCATGACCCAATTTGATACTAATATCAAAATTGCCTGTTGTTTTAATAGCATGTTCAATTTCAACAGTTTTTTTATCAATTTCAATCGCGTGTTGTTCTTTAAGCTCGTGTGCAATTTCATCTTTAGTTACGGCACCAAATAAACTTCCATTGGCTCCTAATTTACGTTTAACTGTTAGCTTTAATTCACCCAATTGTTTTTCAATGGTTTTAAGATTCGCAATTTCTTCAGCTTCCGCAGCAGCTTTTTTACGCTGATCTGATTCATATTTTCGCATAACTTCATTGGTCGCTAGCAAAGCAAAGCCCTTACCAATTAAAAAGTTTTGACCGTAACCATCTTTAACCTCTTTAATTTCACCTTTTTTCCCAAGGTCTTTAACATCTTTAATCAATAAAACTTTCATTTTCTTTCCTTAAGAACGGATATTTTTAGGAAGTGGGGCATTTTTAACTTTTTCACCGTGATACTCAATAATACCACCACTTAAATGGGCTATTTTAGAAAATCCCATACGTTTTAAACTATGCAAAAGGTGCAATGTTCGATTAGCACTTCTGCAATAAAAGACTAATAAAGAATCATGTAACTTCTTAAGTTCATCTATGTGAAGATGAAGGGTTGATGTTGGAAGCAAAATATCAGTACCTTTTATGCTTAAAGTGGAATATTCAGGAATTTCACGAATATCAATCAGTATAAAATCTAATTTTCCTTGTGCCCTTAAACGTAGCATTACATGTAAGGATTCGGAACTCACTTCTAAGCTTTTTGTGACAGTTTGTACTAAATTCATAATTGCCTCGTCACTCCATTCATCTTCACTTGACTTTTCCATAAAAAATTATGCTTTGCCTTGCTTTTTTCTGTTTTTTCCACTAATAATAAAGCGTAATGCATTAAGTTTAATAAAACCCTCTGCATCTTTTTGATTGTAAACTTCGTCCTCTTCAAACGTACAAAATGCCTCATTGAAAAGGTTGTTGGTTTTTGAATCTCTTCCAATAACAGAAACATTGCCTTTGTAAAGTTTAAGTTTGACTGTACCATTGACACTCTCTTGTGATTTATCAATGGCCGCTTGCATCATTTCACGCTCTGGTGAGAACCAAAAACCGTTGTAGATAGTTTTGGCATAACGAGGCATAATCTCATCTTTAAAGTGTGCGGCTTCACGATCCAAAGTTATGCTTTCAATCGCTCTGTGAGCACGAAGCATAATGGTACCACCGGGTGTTTCATAACAGCCTCTACTTTTCATTCCTACAAAACGGTTTTCAACGATATCGGTACGACCAATGCCATGCTTACA
>RZYK01000338.1 GCA_009930355.1 Campylobacterota bacterium
GTTGCACTGTAAAGAATCATATCCTTTACGCTCTTAACGATCTCTTCGTACTTGATTTCTCTCATTTTTCCTCTCCGAAAAAGTTGGTTTTGGTCACACATAGTACTAGGTGTAGAGGTGCTTTGTTGAGTTTACATTTAAAAGGAGCGCACCTCTAAAAATCTTTACATGTAAAGATTTTTAGAAGTGTACATCCCATCTTCTGGGATGTACCTTTAAAGATTACATAAAAATGAACACTCCAACAAGAAGCACAGCAATAAAGATTGCACCAAAAATTGCACCGAGTGCCCACCAACGAGCTTGAGAGATATAACCAGCACCGTACCAAATTGGTGAAGGACCAGTACCATATGGAGTAATAATCCCCATAATACCTAGTGTTCCTGATAGTAAAATCATAAATGTTGGGATTTGCTCAGGTGAAACAAATTTAAGCGCAATAACGATAAATACCGGTAACAACGCTGAAACGTGCGCAGTAACGCTTGCAAAGAAATAGTGAAGAACAAAAAATACAATCAGCATAGCAACAACCAATGCTGTTGGACTAAGACCTGATAGAGAAGCCTCAGCTAATGTACCAATCCATTTAAGGATTCCCACTTTTGCCAAACCACTAGCAAGTGCAACTAAAGTAGCAAACCATACTAAAACATTCCACGCACCTTTGTTTCCAACAATATCATCCCAAGAGATAACATTACAAAGAACCATCAAAGAGACAATAGAAATCGCAGCCATTGTGGCATTCACACCCAATTCTTTACCAAAAATCCAAAGTACAAGAGCAAGAACCGCAAAGAAAAGCATCATAATTTCTTTGAAACTAATTGAACCCATTTTTTTCAATTCGCCTGCTGCCCAAATTGGCGCTTCAGGAGATTGTTTTTGAGTTGGTGGGAAAATAAGGTATGCTAAAAGTGGTACCAATAAGAAAAGTGGTAACATTAATGGAACCATAATACTTGCCCAAGCACCCCATTCAATGGTTACTTTTGCACTTTTCTCAATAATATTCACAGCCAATAAGTTTGGAGCAAGTCCAGTTAGAAACATAGAGCTTGTGACACATGTTGCAGCCATGGCTACCCATGAAATGTACGCACCCAATTTTCGTGGCTCATTATCTGGAAGAGAGTTGAAAATTTGTGGAATATTAATCGCGATTGGGAAAATAGTACCACCACTTCTTGCTGTATTTGAAGGCATAAACGGCGCAAGAAGTAAGTCAGCAAACGCAACAGCATAACCAAGTCCTAGTGAGCTTTTACCCATAAACTTAACCATTACGAGTGAAATTCTTTTGCCAAGTCCTGTTTTTTGATACCCTGCCGCAAACATAAATGCAGCAAAGATTAACCAAATAATAGCGTTAGAAAAACCTGAAAGTGCCCATTTAACACCCTCAGCTGGTTTTGGGTCAATAATGCCTAAAAGGGCAACCAAACAGACACCCACTAAACCAACAAGCGCAGCAGGAACTGGCTCAAGAACAAGACCTACAACAACTCCTAAAAAGATTGCCATAAAATGCCATGCATTCGCACTCAATCCCTCAGGAGCAGGAATAAACCAAACAACTAACGTCACCAACACTGGAATCAGCATTGATATTGCTTTTTTCGACATCGCGAAACCTCCATAATAAATTTGAACTCAACATCTCAAAATATTAAGACTGATGTAATTATATGGCGATAAAAGAGATATAAATGAGACTTTTTTGCTAGAATTACAAAAAAAAGTATCTGGAAACTTATGAAAGTCTTAAAAATTGCAATTGTTTTATTTTTTTATACTTCATTCGCTTATGCAAATGAAATTTTACTCCTTCATTCTTACAATAAAGGTCTAAAATGGA
>RZYK01000339.1 GCA_009930355.1 Campylobacterota bacterium
TATTGGTTTGATATTGCTGTTCCTCGTGATATTGAAGTGCAGGGACATAAAGACTTGCATGTTTATGCGGTGGATGATTTAGAAGAGATTGTGAGTAAAAATATGTCACTTCGAGAAGAGCAAGCTAAAATTGCTTATTCGATTGTGGGGCGCTCAACTATGGACTTTTTTAAATGGCTTCAAAGCATGTGTGTGGATCCCATTATTAAAGAGATTCGTGACCATGCCAAAGAGTGTTCGATGCATGAGTTAGAAAAGGCAATTAAAAAAGGGTATATTCCCGAAGAGTTTCAAGAACAAGTTTCCAAAGTGCTGCATCATGCCTTTAACTCCTTTTTACACTCTGCGACTAAAAATCTTAAAGATGTCGCTGAAAAGCCAGAAGCCGATACGATTGTCCAAGCGGTTCAATATATTTTTAACATCAATGAAGACCAAACAAAACGTATGAATTTATACAAATGTGAATACCAAATGGGAGTGAAATAATGAGATTTTCAAAGCTATATGCACCAACAACTAAAGATGCGCCAAAAGATGCGACGCTTCCAAGCCATCAGTATTTGGTGCGTGGCGGGTTTATTGTTCAAGTGGGCAGTGGTCTTTATAACTTTTTGCCAATGGGAAAAATCGTTCTGGATAAAATTCGAAATGTCGTCAAAGAAGAGATGGATGAAACGGGTGCTCAAGAGATTCAAATGGGTGTGGTTAGTCCAGCTGAACTTTGGAAACAAAGCGGACGCTATGATGTCTTTGGCAAAGAGTTATGTCGTATTAAAGATAGAAAAGAGAATGAGTTTGTACTAGGCCCAACCCATGAAGAGGTCGTTGTCGATATCGTAAGAAATCGCATTAACAGTTATAAACAGCTGCCTTTACACCTTTACCAAATTACTACAAAGTTTAGAGATGAGGCACGTCCTCGTTTTGGGCTTTTAAGGGGTCGTGAGTTCATTATGAAAGATGGGTATAGCTTTCATGAGGATGAGGCGAGTATGAAAGCTGAATTTGACGTGATGGAGCAAACCTATACGAAGATTTTTAATCGTTTGGGACTTGATTTTAGAGCGGTTGATGCCGATAGTGGTGCGATTGGAGGAAGCGGTAGTAAAGAGTTTATGGTATTGGCACAAAACGGTGAAGATGACATTGTGGTGTGTGAACAGTGTTCGTATGCGGCGAATATTGAAGCGGCAAAACGTGCTCCTAAAACGACCACACTAGAAGCACCAGAAGCTAATCTCTCAAAATTTAAAACACCCGATATGAAAACGATTGAAGATGTGTGTAATTTCTTTAAAGTGGATGCCTTTTACAGCATTAAAGCAGTGGTTAAAAAAGCCATTTACATCGACAAAGAAGAGGTCGTTGTTTTCTTTGTACGTGGTAATGATGAACTGCAAGAGACCAAAGCGCAAAATGCGTGCGGTGCGCTTGATTTGGTCGATGCTAGTCTTGAAGAAGTCGAACGTGCGGGGCTAAAAGCTGGGTTTATCGGGCCTATTGGCTTAGAATGTGTAAAATTTTACATAGATTTAGAGCTTAAAGAGGCAAAAAACCTTATTTGTGGGGCAAATGAAGTGGATTATCACATGGTCGGTGTGGGGATGTTTAACTTCAAAGAAGAGCGATACGCAGACCTTGTTGCGGTCAAAGAAGGCGATGTGTGTGCGTGTTGTGGTGGTAGACTCGGCATTACCAAAGGGATTGAAGTCGGACATATTTTCCAACTCGGTCAAAAATACGCTAAAGCAATGGGCGCAACCTTTTTGGATAAAAATGGCAAAGCACAACCTTTTTACATGGGATGTTATGGTGTGGGTGTGAGTCGTTTGGTGGCGGTGATGATCGAGGCAAGCCAC
>RZYK01000340.1 GCA_009930355.1 Campylobacterota bacterium
GATACAATTTCAATTCCATGATGGTGCGATTGGAAGCAGTGAAATTTCAAAAACTACTGACACGGGTATACAATTTCAATTCCATGATGGTGCGATTGGAAGTAATGTGTAAAACAGTCCAAAGCCTGTAATACTGAATTTCAATTCCATGATGGTGCGATTGGAAGTGTGACGAGCCCATCGGGTTACCACATCATAATAGAATTTGCCGTAATGGACATTTTTCAGGCTTTTTTTTAGTACTACCCTTCTAATGGACATTTTTCAGGCTTTTTATTTTTGGCGAAATGAGTTATGTGCTCAAATGTTTTTGAAATTTGTCGGGTCAAGTAAGCGGAAACAGGCACTGCTGGGGAGCAACCTGTCAGGAATACCTTGACCGACTGGAATGGTCTAAGGGCTGGCTTTTGTCAGCCCTTATTATATCTATTCCAATCGCAGATGCCTGAGAAAACCCAATCCCCCCTTGGGGTTGGGGGTAAAAGGCATCGCAGATACCTATTTTACGTTTGAAAGGTAATCATTGATTAGCTTTTCTTTACGCTTTCGGCTTAATCCATTATGGTTGCGTAATTTATTCTTCAAATCTGTAAATATTCCCTCAAGCTGATTGTTGGTATTGGGTATATTCAAATCTGGATGGTCATACCAGGTAAAGAGAAGCTCTTTGTTTTCATCCAGGCTTCTATAGGCACTTCTCAATCGCCTGTGTGCATAGCGACTTTTCCCTGTATTGGGGTCTGTGATCCTTTGATTGATGTAATTCCCCCAACGATCAAACCAATCTTGAAGTAGGCCGAAAAAACTCTCTTTATCTGTTTTTGACATTAAATGTGTAATCTCCTTCAACTCAATTGCTGCCTGATTCTTAGGATTGCTGGTAATGTATCGCCTTACTATTGCCGCTTGATGAAATTGACACATTTGAATTGGATAATCGGACAATGATTTAAAAAGCCCCCTCCTTCCATCACATATTATTGCCTGGATTGCAATACCTAATCCTTCTAAAAATTTTACACCTTCAAGGTAAAGAGCAACTGTTTCATATTTGACAAATTTCCACAACAGATTACCACTACCGGAGGCTCTAAAGACCATGACTCCAAAGGATTTTCCGAAATACGTCGTGTCCATTAATACAACACATTTCTCAACACGATAATATCGCGGGCTTTTTGATACCTTGTCTAGCCGACGCTTAATCGTTTTTGGGGATACGCCATACCGATCCGACAACTGTTTATAGGTCTGCTTCCCCTCTGAATATTCAATCCATAAATTTGAATTGGTAATCCGGTTACCAGATAAAAACTGTCGCTTACAATCGTAGCATTTGAAGATTTGTCTGCCATCTCGATGGCCATTTTTCTTGGTCCTTTTTGAACCACAGTAAAAGCAAATTTTTTATTCATAGCTTTCAAATGCCCAAAAGTCGCATTATTATTGATCTTCAAATATCAACCAGCCTGAAAAATGTCCATTAAGCCTAGAATTTCAATTCCATGATGGTGCGATTGGAAGTTTCAATTGATGCTAAAATCACTCTTAGCACTTCGTATTTCAATTCCATGATGGTGCGATTGGAAGCGTGCGGAGCACTGTTAGGCGGGTGTGCGGTGGGTCATTTCAATTCCATGATGGTGCGATTGGAAGTCATTTTTTTATTTGCTTTTAAGGCTTGCCGCATTTATTTCAATTCCATGATGGTGCGATTGGAAGCTCCGTACTCCTTCAGATTCTCAGCATCATTGCGACATTTCAATTCCATGATGGTGCGATTGGAAGTGGACGAAGGATACGAAGCCATTACAGGCACAACAGATTTCAATTCCATGATGGTGCGATTGGAAGTAACC
>RZYK01000075.1 GCA_009930355.1 Campylobacterota bacterium
GCTATTGCTATTGGTCATCCACACAAAAATACATTAGAGGTTTTAAGAGACTCAAAAGCACTTTTAGAGGGTGTGGAAATGGTCTACCTAAAAGAGCTATGATGATTAAAACGGTAGATTTTCATATTCCTGAATTGGAACGTATGAAATCCTATCCTCATACTCTTTATTATCTTGGAAATCTCGCTCTTTTAAAACGCCCTAAAATTTCCATAGTAGGTACTCGCAATCCCATCTCCTATACGAAAACATTTACCCAACTTTTAGCACGTAAACTCTCTTTTTCAGGTATTTGTCTTGTAAGTGGTGGTGCGCAGGGGGTGGATGGATTAGTGCATCATGGAGCAGGCTTTAATAATACGATTATGGTTGCAGGTACAGGATTGGATATTCGTTATCCTACACTTCATTCAACCATGATTGAAAGCATCGAAAAAGAGGGATTGGTTTTGAGCCAATTTGAAGCAGGAAAACCCTCAACAAAATGGAATTTTCCCAAACGAAATGAACTCGTAGTTGCTCTTGGAGATGTACTGATTGTTACACAAGCAGACCTTAAAAGTGGAAGTATGCACAGTGTGGAATTTGCCTTAAAAATGGGCAAACCCATTTACGTGTTACCCCATCGTTTGGGTGAGTCTGAGGGCACTTCTTTATTGCTTGCAAAAGGATTGGCTACGGCTATTTATGATATAGATGCGTTTGTGGAAAAATTTGCTGAGAATGGGTTTACATGTAAAGATGAATTTTTAAATTATTGCGCCTTGCAACCACTTTATCATGATGCCGTAGAAAAGTTTGGCGATACTGTTTTTGAATATGAGTGTTTAGGAAAAATAAAGGTTGAACACGGTCGTGTTACATGCACTTAGGAGAAATAAATGGGTGTTGAATGGGTTCTTGCCTTTTTAATTTTGGGCATTGTGGTTGGTTTTATGGCAGGCCTTTTAGGCATTGGTGGTGGTGGCATTATGGTGCCGGTGCTCACCTCTATTTTTTTAGCGCAAGGTATTCCTGTTGAACAGGTGGTACATATGGCACTAGGAACGGCAATGGCTTCTATTGTTGTCACTTCTTTTTCAAGTATGAGAGCACACCATAAAAAAGGTGCGGTACTGTGGGGTGTGGTAAAATATATGGCAGGGGGAGTAATTATTGGAACCTTTCTCGCAACCTTTCTTGCTTCTTCCTTAAAGTCTGCGCATTTAGCCATTTTCTTTGCACTTTTTATGGCATATGTTTCTATTCAAATGGCAATCGATAAAAAACCAAAACCCACCCGTGAACTCTCTGCTCCTGCTTCTTTGTTTGGTGCAGGCTCTTTTATTGGAGTTATCTCTGCATTGGTATCCATTGGGGGTGGTTCATTAACCGTACCGTATTTGGTATGGCAAAATGTTGATTTGAAAAAAGCAATTGCTACCTCTGCTGCTATTGGTTTTCCTCTTTCTATTGCTGGTACTGTGGGGTACATGATTAATGGTATGCTTCAAGCATCGCATGGGGTTGAACTGATGGTAGGATTTGTTTATGTTCCTGCGGTATTGCTCATTTCGATTATGAGCTATTTTACGGCACCCTTAGGGGCTAAAATGGCGCATAATTTACCCGTTGAAAAACTCAAAAAAATCTTTGCTTTATTACTTATGTTTCTTAGCATTAAGATGTTAACATCTGTGCTGTAATCTTTACATGTAAAGAGTATGAATGAAAAAAATAGCCAGTATTGATATTGGATTGAAGCGTATTGGTGTGGCTTTATGTTTGATGGGGGGCATTGTCAATCCTCAAGAAGCAATTTTACGTAAAAATCGTGATCAAGCCGCACGTGATGTGGATGTTTTTTTAAAAGAGTGGAAGATCGAGCTTTTAGTTGTAGGACTTCCCAAAGGTGGCAGTAGCAGTGAAGAGATGGAGCGGCGTATTAAACACTTTGTGAGTTTACTAAGCTTTGAGGGTGAGATAGTCTATCAAGATGAGTACGGCTCAAGCAATGAAGCCAAAGAGATGATGCAAGGTATTATTACGCAAAAGAGAGACGGCAGAATTGATTCTATTGCAGCAAAAGTGATTTTGGAGCGTTATTTAGATGCAAAAAAAGGAATGTAATGATTGAGTTAATGGTGGCTGAAATTATTGGCACATTGGCATTTGCGCTCAGTGGTTTTTATGTGGCAGTCAAAGAAAAACTTGATTTATTAGGTGTTTTTATTGCCTCATTTTTAACAGCGCTTGGGGGTGGTTTGGTGCGAGATATGCTCTCGGATAGAGCACCGTATACCTTTACCAATTTAATGCCAACCTTGTTGGTTTTAGGGGTTGTTTTTTTTAGCATTGTGTTAAAGTTGCATAAAAAAGATGAGATTGAAAAAAAGTTCTATTTTATTGTGAGTGATACCTTGGGTCTGGTCTCTTTTTCTATCTCAGGAGCACTGATTGGCTTACAAGCAGACTTTAATCTTTTTGGTGTGATTTTGTTAGCGCTCATTACTGCTGTGGGCGGAGGTGTGGTACGCGATATTTTACTCAATCGTGTTCCTTTACTTTTGACCAGTGAGTTTTATGGTACGGTTTCCCTGTTGGTAGGGCTTATTTTATACTTGTTTGCACAATGGGATGTGAGTGGCTATTTGCCCTTAATGGCTGTCTTTATTTTTGGTGTTGGCTTGAGGCTTCTTGCCTATTATAAACAGTGGAATTTACCAAAAATTGGGTAAATCTTTTTTCGCTATAATTGCATTTTTTAAGGAGTAAGCAATGGATTTTGAAACAATGGATAAAGAGTATGTGTTGCAAACGTATGCACGTAATTATGTTAATTTTAAACACGGTGTAAATGCGACACTTTTTGATGATAAGGGTAGGGATTATATTGATTTTACCAGTGGTATTGGTGTGGTGAGTGTGGGACATGGCAATCAACGATTAGCCGATGCGATTAGCGATCAAGCTCGAAATCTGATACATACCTCCAATATTTATTTGATTGAGCCACAAGCCAAACTCGCCAAAAAAATCAATGAACTCACAGGCTTTGATGTCGCCGTTTTTTTTGGCAATTCAGGGGCTGAAGCCAATGAGGGCGCTATTAAATTAGCCCGTAAATACGGTGAGAAAAAATTTGCAAAAAAACGCTATAAAGTCTTGACCTTAGAACACTCTTTTCATGGAAGAACCATCACAACGGTAAAGGCTACGGGTCAAGAGAAGTTTCAACAAAGTGCTTTTGCTCCTTACCCCGAAGGGTTTTCCTATACCAAAGCCATTGCTGATTTGTACCATAGCATTGATGATGAAACCGTAGCGGTGATGATAGAATTGGTGCAAGGTGAGGGTGGGGTAAAAGCATTTCCAAAAGCGGAGATTCAAGCCTTAGCCACTTTTTTAAAAGAGAGAGACATTTTACTCATCATTGATGAAGTGCAAACAGGTATTTTTAGAAGCGGTGAGTTTCTAGCCACCTCTTTGTATGAGATTGAGCCTGATATTATCACTCTTGCCAAAGGGTTGGCGGGTGGTGTACCTATTGGTGCGGTGGTAACGAAGCACAAAGATATTTTTGAAGCGGGTGATCATGGAAGCACCTTTGGGGGAAATTTTCTCTCAACCCGAGCAGGGCTTGAAGCATTGGCAATTTTAGAAGAGTATAAACAAAGTGGTATGCTCGATGAAGCTTTGATTTATTTTGACACCAAACTCAAAGCTTTAGCGCAGGTATTTCCTTTATTATTTGAAAGTGTTGAGGGCTTAGGCTTGATGCGAGGAATTCGTTGTAAAAGTGGTGATATTTTGGGAAATATCATTAAAAAAGCATTTGAAAATGGAGTCTTGGTCTTAAAAGCAGGGAACAATACCCTTCGTTTTCTCCCGCCACTTACTATCTCTAAAGAGGAGATGAATGAGGGCTTTAAGCGTTTAGAAAGTGCGTGTAAAACACTTGGATAAGCTTTGAAATTTAGTGATTATATGCATGAGTGGCTCTATGGAAAAGGGGGCTACTACAGTAATGTGCGAACCATTGGAAAAGAGGGCGATTTTTACACCGCTGTGAGTACGAGTATGTTTTTTGGTGGAAGCATTGCTAAACGACTTATTTCAAGCATTGAAGAGGGATTTTTAACATCAAAGACGTATGTGGTTGAAATTGGAGCGCATAAAGGTTATTTGCTAGCCGATATGATTCAGTTTATCTATACCCTCAAACCTGAATGGCTCAAAACATTGACGTTCGTCATTGTTGAGCCATTCTCTGTTAATCAAACCATGCAAAAAAAATATTTTGAAGAGGCGTTTGGGGATGCAATAGAGCTTTTACATGTAAAGAATTTAGAAGAGCTTACATGTAAAGAAGCTTTTTTTGTTACCAATGAGATTTTTGATGCGTTTCCGTGTGAAGTGATTTATGGAAATGAGATGCTTTTTATCGAAGAGGGAAAAGCGTTTTTTGCCGCTATGGATTCGTTTACATGTAAAAAAGCAGAAGCATATGGTGTGAGCAAAGGAGAGCTTTGTTTAGGCTATGAATCTTTTGCAAAGGCTATGGCAAAGAGCGCAGAGCGTTTTGAATTTATCACGTTTGATTATGGGGATAAAGAAGCAAGAGGAGATTTTTCGCTGAGAGTCTATGCGCAACATCAAACCTATCCTTTTTTTGGATTAACCAATTTGGTAGAGGAAAAACTTCGAGAACCACTCTCTTTTGATGCCTTGTTTCAAAAAAGTGATATAACGTATGATGTAAATTTTACCCACCTCTTTAAAGCTTTTAAAGACTCAGATGTCACTCTTCATGCGTATAGCACACAGATGAAGGCCTTAGTTGATTTTGGACTCATTGAACTTTTAGAGCTTTTTGTAAAAAAAGTACCGCAAAAAGCATATGAGCAAGAGATGAATCGTATTAAAACACTGATTGATCCCTCGTTTATGGGAGAACGATTTAAAATGGCATGTTTTAGACACAAGGAGTTAGGATGCAGTTGATCGTTAATGGAGAGAAAAAAGAGAGCAAGGCTCGTACCATTCAAGAGCTTTTAGATGAATTAGGGATAGAGATTAAAATCATGGCAGCTGCTGTGAATATGAATGTCGTTAAAAAAGAATTATGGGGCAATTTTGTTCTAAATGAAAATGATAAAGTTGAGTTTTTACAGTTTGTAGGTGGCGGTTAATGCCAAAGTTGTTTCGCTTTTTTTTGACCCTCAATAACTGCAACCGCAATTGCAAAACCATGATCGTGTGTGATGGAGAGTGACACATCTGTAATTTCGTACGACTCAATTAAATAGCGAGAAAGGGTAAACGAGGGAGCATTCCTTGCATCTTTAGAGAGTTGTATATCCATAAATCCACATTTCTCACTAATGCCAAGCCCTAACGCTTTAGAAATAGCTTCTTTGGCTGCGTAAAATCCAGCTGCTGTGGCATCACTTTTAACCAATGTAAGTTCTTGCGGAGATAAAAATTTTAAAAGCGCCTTGTCTCCAAAGCGCTCTTTGAGTTTAGAAATGCGCTCAATGCTGACAATATCAACACCAATCATTGAACGACAAAATCCGTAAAGTAGATATTTTTAATATAGCCATCAGAAAGGTTCTCATTAATCTTATCGAGCACTTCATCTTTGAGTTTGTCTTTACCTTTAATGGTGCTAATCTCTTCAAAGGTTTTTGATGAAAAAGTACGAATGATAATATCACGGATTAAAGATTTTTTATGGTCAATCTCGGGTTGCAATTTTGCATCACTTAGCTCTAAATCAATCGCAACTTTTAAAAAACGGTTGCCACTTTCACTGAGTAAATTAACGACAAATTGTGCCATAGGGTACATAGGGCCTACTACTAAATGATCCGTTGATCGTTTAGGTGCCTTTTTCTTTTCTGTAGTGCTAGAAGGTGTTTGTGGTGCAGTGTTTGTTGCTTCTTCTTCATGTCCACCACTTAACATTAAAAATGCCGCAATTCCTCCACCAATAAGTAAAACAACTAAAAGAACGATGACTATGATAAGTACCATATTGCCTTTTGGTTTTTTTTCTACTGACCCATCATTTTCTTCAGGTTTTTTACCAGCCATTTATTATCCTTTTACATGTAAATAGTCTATTTGGGTGTATATCGTTCAATTGGTTTAAAAATTTACATCCACTCAATTAATTTTGAGACTTCATCAATGGCATAGCATTTTAAGTCATGAATTGTTTCAAGCGGTAGTGAGGGTACAACGGCTTTTTCAAACTGCTGTGATTTTGCTTCTTTAAGGCGTAAATCAAGATTGAAAATATCTCGCACATCGCCAATTAAAGAGACTTCACCAATAAAAACCGTATCTTTACTAATAGGACGATTTCGGTACGAGCTAATAATGGCAGCAATAATCGCTAAATCAGCCGATGTTTCGCTAATTTTAATGCCCCCTGCAATGTTGATAAAAACATCGTATTGGTTAAAAGGAAGATCAAGTTTTCGCTCAAGAAGTGCTAAAAGCATGGTAAGACGGTTAAGCTCATACCCTGTAGCACTGCGTTTTGGGTTGGGATAGCCACTGTCACTTACCAATGCTTGTACTTCCAACACAATGGGACGACTTCCTTCCATTAAAACCGTAATAGCAGAACCTGCTTGTGCTTTGCCACGGGTAAAAAACTTTTTAGAGATGTCTTTGGCACTCACTAAGCCTATTTTTGTCATCTCAAAAATGCCCACTTCGCTGGTTGTCCCAAAACGGTTTTTAAAGCCACGAAGCAGACGAAGTTCTCTTGAAGAGTCTCCTTCGAAATAAAGTACCGTGTCTACCATGTGTTCAAGCACCCGAGGTCCTGCGATAGAACCTTCTTTAGTAATGTGCCCAATAATAAAGGTCGCAATGTTTTTCTCTTTACCAAAACGCATGAGTTCAAACGTAATCTCTCGCACTTGCGAGACACTTCCAGGAGCTGAGGCAATTTTTTCACTGTAAATGGTTTGAATGGAGTCAATAATAAGAACTTCAAAGGCATGTTTTTCTAGCTCTTTAAAGATGGTATCAAGTCTAATTTCAGAAAGTAAATAGAGATTTGGATAATTACTGTCCACGCGGTTCGCACGTAGCTTAATTTGGCTCGAGGACTCTTCTCCACTTACATAAAGAACTTTTTTACCTTCACGAGCCAAATTCCCCGCAATTTTAAGAAGCAAGGTTGATTTACCTACCCCTGGGCTACCACCAATAAGGGTAAGGCTACCTTGTACAATGCCACCACCTAAGACAAGGTCTAGTTCACTATCGCCTGAGCTATAGCGTTCAATCTGCTCAAAACTGACTTCCGTAATGGGAATAGCATTGCTGTGTGTGGATGAGGGTTTGGCATTAATCTCTTTAAGAGTTTCTATTTGGTTTTGTGAAAGCTCTATATATTCATCCCATGCACCACAATTTGGGCATTTCCCAAGCCATTTAGCACTTTGGTGTCCACAGGCTTGACACTCAAATAAAATCTGTTTTTTAGCCATGCGTAGTGGTAAAGATAGAATCTAATATTGTGTCAATATAATCCGTGGGATTAAAAGTAATTAAATCATCTCGTCCTTCGCCAACACCCACATATAAAATAGGCAGTTGTAAAGCTTTTGCAATCCCAAAAAGTGAACCACCCTTAGCGGTGCCATCCAGTTTGGTAATAATAATACCATCAATGTTTATCATTTCATGAAAGGCTTTGGCTTGATTAATCGCAGAGCTTCCTTGTGTGCCATCTAAGATAAGAATTTTACGATGTGGTGCTCCACTGAGCGCTTTATCGCAAATGCGGACAATTTTTTTCAATTCATTGGAGAGATTGACTTGATTGTGCAATCGTCCTGCGGTGTCGATGATTACATGGTCAAGTTTTTTGGCTACGGCAGAGCTAATCGTATCGTAAGCAACAGCGGAGGGATCATGCCCTTGTTGCGTATAAATAATACCCACATCAATTTTCTCAGCCCAGCTTTTTAGTTGCTCAATTGCTGCAGCTCTAAAGGTATCCGCTGCACCCAAAAGTACACTTTGATTCTCTTTTTTATAGTTATGTGCCAGTTTAGCAATGGTCGTTGTTTTACCTGCTCCATTGACACCAATAACAAGCTCAACAAAGGGTTTTTGTGATGGATTGATGTTAGTGTTTTCATACATAAAATAAGATTCAAGGACTCTTTTTACATCTGCACGTGCAACCGTTGGAGAAGGTGGTAAATAATAAATAATTTCTTCCACCAACTCATAAGGAATGTCAGACTCAATAAGAATTTCTTCTAAAATAGACTTGTCTATTTTTTCGACTTTTTCAGGTAAAATTTCTTTAATTACCCCTAAGGTTTTACCAAGCCCTTTTTTAATAAAACTAAACATTAGAGTACTTTTTTAATGTCAGCATCAATCATCTCTTCAGGAATTGCGCCAACATAATGCGTTGAATAGTTCCCTTCTTTATCATAGAGAAACATCAAAGGAATGTTTTTTACACCCCCAACATTTTTTGCGAATTCGAAGTTTTCAGTACCATTGGTAATAATGTAGTTAATTGCATTAAATTTCATAAAATTTTGGATCTCTTCATTAGATTTATTTTCTTCTAAAAGAACACTAATAATGACAAAATTCTCTTTATACTTTTCTTGAAGATTAATAAGATGAGGAATTTCAGCTTTGCAAGGTGGACACCATGTGGTGAAAAAATTAACTAAGATAACTTTATTCTCAAAACCAGAAAACGTAAAGCCTTTTTCGGTTGAAGTAACAATAATGGCTTTCCCATCGACATCATTAAGTGTGATTTTTTCACGTTTTAATGTTTCAGAAGAACTCATGTTTTTATCTTCGTTTTCCCCTTTTTTATCAGAAGAACATCCTTGAAAAAAGAGAATGGAGCATGAGACGAACAGTGTGAGCCAAAACTTCATTATGATCCTTTTTTTATACTAAAATAGCTATGATTGTATTCAAAGAAGGCTTAAAATGACAACAATGAAAAAAATTAAG
>RZYK01000341.1 GCA_009930355.1 Campylobacterota bacterium
CAAACCGTCGAATTACAACAATGTGTTTTAAGCGAGCAAAACTATAAAGATATGCTCACAAAACTTCCAAATAAGAAGAGTTTAGAGGAGCATTTAAGTAAACTTTCTTCATTGGATATTCCTTCTTTTTTTCTTATTCATATGGACCATTTTAATCATTATATGAAGCTCTATGGGACAGAGATCAGTTACAGTATTGTTCAAGAGTTCGCCCATGCATTTAAAAAAACCGCAGAAAGTATGGGGTATCTTCCTTTTCAAATTTCTTCCAATGATTTTGTCATGCTAGATGTAAAATCTCATTTAGACAGTGAAAAAGTTTATGATGATATTTCATGCATTTTGAATGTTTTAAATGAGCATAAAATTTCAGTGGGCGTTTTACCTAAAAAAATTTTAGTGAGTGTTACACTTGGGGTGACGTTTGATCAGGAGAGTGTTTTTCAAAAGGCGTATACGGCGCTTGATTTTGCCAAACAGATGGGAAAAAAATTTGTCGTTTATACGAGTCATTTAGATGAAACGGCATCGTTAAATAACGATTTTTATTGGCAAGAAGTGATTGCGGATACTTTAGATAATGATGATTTGGTTCCTTTCTTTCAGCCCATTGTCAATGCACAAGGTGTTGTTGTATTGAAGTATGAAGCATTAATGCGCATTAAAACCAAAGATGAAGAGGGCAAGGATGCCTATGTTTCTCCTTCTTTGTTTTTGGATTTATCAAAACGAACCCGTCAATATGACCGTTTAAGTTATAAAATGATTGAAAAAGTTTTAGAGAAAATGTTTGCACATCCTAAGATTATGTTTTCAATCAATCTTAGCGAAAGAGATATTTTGAACAAAGAGATTCGCAATCTTTTGCGTCTAAAGCTCTTTGAATTTCAGACTTTGCATGGTGATATAAATTTAATGTTTGAAATATTGGAGAGTGAAAGTGGCATGAATGTTGAGATGATTAAGCATTTTTTGAGTGATATACGTTATGAAAATGCTCCTATTGCGGTGGATGATTTTGGGACGGGTTATTCTAATTTCGCACATCTTGTGAATCTTTCGCCAACGTATTTTAAAATTGATGGGAGTTTGGTTGCTCAAATTGATACGAATGAGAAAGTTGACCAAATGGTTCATGCTATTATCTCTTTTGGAAAAGTTTTACATGTAAAGACCATTGCAGAGTATGTTCATAATGAAACGATTTTTAAACGACTCTGTGAAATGGGTGTGGATGGTTTTCAAGGCTATTTTGTGGGTGAGCCTTCTATGGAGCTTTCATGTCATTAGAGTATACGCTGGGTGAATTTTTCGTTTTTGGTTTGTTTACGTTTGGTGGTATTGGCTTTTGCGTATGGAAAAGAAGACAAGAACGCTTAAGTCGTTTTATTGATTTAACTATTGATGGCATTGTCTTATCTTCTAATGGTGTTATTGTTGAAGTCAATCAGCAGGCCATTAGCATTTTTGGGAGTTTTTCAAAGTATCAGTTACTTGGAAAAAATGTTTTAGATTTTGTGGCTCCTCAATCTAAAGAATTGGTTAAAGAAAAGTTAGCAATGAGTCGGGTGGATAGGTATGAGTGTACGCTTTTAAAAAGCGATGGAACACCTTTTCCTGCATTGATTCGTGGAACCAATATTGGTCATAAAAAACATTTACGTCTTTCAGCGATTGTTGATTTAAGTGAACTGAAAAAAACCACACAAGCGCTTGAAGTCCTGAATCAAACGTTAGCGCAAAAAGTAGAAGAGCACATCGCTAAAAATCGCCAGCAAGAGATGGTACTTTTTCAACAAGCTCGCCATGCGCAAATGGGTGAGATGATTAGTATGATTGCCCATCAGTGGCGTCA
>RZYK01000076.1 GCA_009930355.1 Campylobacterota bacterium
TTTTCAAAATAATTTTTAAGTAATGCAATAATGCGCTCTTCATCAATAATTTCACTAATGCCTCGTTTAATTTCATCTAACGCATTCTTAATTTTCATATCCATGATTACGTCCATTTCCTTCTACAATTATTTATAAGCATCATTCACGGAGACCAGTTCAATCACACGATACTTACCTTTAAGATTTTCTCGTACAGTACTGATGTTTTTATCAGGTAATTCAAGGATCATTTCAAAATAATCCGCATGCCCTTCGTCTTCGCTTTTTCCAAGCTCAATGGTGACAAGATTAATCTGCATTTTAGCTAAATAAGCTAAAAATGAGGCTAAAGAGCCCTTTTTATTATCCAGACTCACAATAAGTTTATAACGATCCGGTGCTTCACGTGTCCATTTTACAAAAACCATTGGCTCATCTTGCTCCATTAAAGAAGCAGCACGTTCACACAATTTATGATGCACAAAAACGTCATTCCCTTTTTTAAATCCAACAATATCATCACCCCTTTTTGGATGACAACAGTAGTCAAAATAGACATTGGATACATTATGATTGGAATAAATCACAATATTTTCAAATTTTTGTTTTTTAATGCGATAACGATCTTTTTTCAAAAGAGGGAAAAGCAATGTATCTTGCAAGGCATACAGCTTTAATGTATTAGCAATATCTTGTAAATAGATTGAATCGGTTGCGACTTTAAAAATTTTTTTCAAAGCATGCTCTTGCTCCACCCATGACTCAACTTTGGTTTGGGCAACACTAAAAACATGTGAAAGAATTTTAAGTGCGACTTTATGATTAATTTCTTTAATTTTCTGCCGACAATGAAATTGAATGGTGGTTTTTGCTTTTCCCGTTTTAACACTATTCACCCAAGTACAGCGATATTTTGGCTCTTTAGATGTCACAATACGTACGATATCACCATTTTTAAGCTCTGTAAGCAAAGGTACTTTTTGCTTATTTACATAAGCTTCATCCGCATACATGCCAACTTCGGTGTGCACTTCATATGCAAAATCTAAAACCGTAGCACTTCTAGGTAAAGTAAAGATGTCTCCTTTAGGAGAAAAAACAGCAATATCTTCACTGTAAAGATTATCTTTAGCAATCGCATAAAAATCTTCAATATTATCAATTTCTTCATTTTGGGTATTCAGATCATTCAGCCAATCCAATTTTGGATTGAGTCCTCCTGATTTATACTTCCAGTGTGCAGCAACACCATACTCTGCTGTTCTATTCATATCATACGTTCTAATTTGAGACTCAATAATTGATTTATCATCAAACACTGTCGTATGAATCGTCTGATAACCATTTTCTTTGGGTATTGCAATATAATCTTTAAAACGAGAAATAAGTGGCCTAAAGTGTTGATGTACAATACCTAATGCCCTATAACAATCAATAGGTGTTCTCACAATAATTCGAATGGCTAAAAGATCTAAAACCTCTTCAATACTTACACCTTTGCGTTGCATCTTTAAATAAATAGAATAGTAGTGCTTTACACGTTTTTGTATTGTAAAATCATTCTCAATAAATCCCTCTTTAATCATATGATTTTTGATTTTTGAAATAAAATGATTAAGACGAAGTTGAAGTTGTTGTCCATGTTCTTTAATGTAGGTATCAATCTTATGATACTCATTAGGCATAACATAACAAAAACTTAAATCTTCCAAAAGATTTTTAATTGAGGAGATACCTAAACGGTGAGCAATCGGAGCATAAACAACTAAAGTTTCTTCCGCAATACGTTTTTGTTTCATAGCATCCAAAGCAGAAAGTGTTAACATATTATGTAATCGATCACACAATTTTACGACCAAAACGCGAACATCACGAATAGAAGCAATTAACATTTTACGAAACGTTAATGCAGAAGCGACCAATTTGTCATTTGAGTAAGAAGGAATGAGTTCAACATCTCTAATTTCAACAATTTTAGTCAAACCATCAACTAAATGTCCAACTTCTTCACCAAACATCGCCCTAATCTCTTCAGCAGAGCAAGAAGTATCTTCCACAACATCATGTAATAAACCCGCAACAATCATCGACTCATCACCACCCAAATAGGCAACAAATACACACACTAAAAGGGGATGAACAACATACGCTTCACCACTTTTACGGAATTGCCCTTGGTGTTTAGAAATTGTAAAAGCAACTGCTTTTTCAATATTTGGCGTTGGTTTAATATATTTGTATAAGAGTTCAACTGCACCATCAGAGCTTTTGCACTCTTTTACAATTTCAACTAACTCTTCCAAAAGAATTTACTTAACAGTCAGTGATAGAATCTAATCTAATTTTACCTTCTGCGATTTCCAAAAGTGCAATATCAGTAAATTTTTGTTTGTTTTTATCTGCTTTAATTAACGGTTCAGCACCATTGGAAAGCTGATCTGCTCTTTTTGAAACCATCATAACCAATCTATAACGATCTTGTCCAACAAGTTGTAAAGCTCTTGCTGTAATCTCTTCTGTTCTTTGCATTTTTTTCCTTATTTATTTCTAACAATTGAGCAATTTTCTAAATTACCCTCTATAATTTTCAGTAAATTTCCTTTTTCAAACATATTGCACACGACAATCGGAAGATTATTATCTTTGGCAAGGGCAATTGAAGTATCATCCATCACTTTAATATTATCATCCATTGCGCGTTCATACGTTAGCTCAGCTAATTTTTCCGCATCTAAAAACTTTTTAGGATCTTTATCATATACACCATCTACTTTGGTTGCTTTGATGATCATATCTGCACCAATTTCAATCGCACGAAGTGTTGCTGCTGTATCGGTCGTAAAAAAGGGATTGCCTGTTCCTGCAGCAAAAATAACAATTCTACTTTTTTCTAAATGGCGCTGTGCACGTCTTACAATAAATGTTTCACAAATAGCTTCCATTTTGATAGCACTTTGAACACGCACTTCCATTCCCACATGCTCTAATGCTTCTTGCATAGCCACACTATTAATCACTGTTGCTAGCATTCCCATATAATCACCACTGGTACGTTTGATAATTCCATCTTTAGCTGCACTGACGCCTCGAATAATATTACCACCACCAATAACAATTCCTACTTCAATTCCCTGAACAATCAAAGATTTAATTTCATCAGCAATAAATTTCAAAATAGATGTATCGATACCAAACCCATTATCGCCTGAGAGTGCCTCACCAGAGAACTTTACTAAAACTCTTTTTCTCTTTTGCATTATATGTTAACCTTTCTTTTTAGGCATAAAAAACTCCTTTATTCTACCCTAAAAGACCTAAAAAGTTACTTTGCACCAATAAGTTCTAACGGATTAATATGAAAATTCTTTTGTGTCACTTCAAAAGTAAGGTCATTATCAACACGACCAAGGACATACCCTTTTTTAATTTTTTGACCGACTTGAATGGTTGGAGCAATCTTAGAGAGATGGGCGTAAATCGTATGAATTTCATCACTATTTTCAACAATAACAACTTTTTGCATAGATGCAGTATCCTTAGCAAATACAACCTTGCCACTTAAAACACTTTTCACAACAGCATCAGGTGTACGTGAGGCGAGAACAACAGATTCATTAAAAATTTTAATATTATAAATAGGATCAATATAATCACCAAAACGCCGTTTAACACTATAATTATCTAAAGGTGCGATAGTTTTTTCTCCCACATATTTTTTAACCTTACTATCTTGATAGGAAGATCCTATTTGACGGATGTCAGACTTGCCAGCCACACGAGCCTGTTCTTTTTGTTTTTTGGCATTTTGCTCCGCTAAACGTTTGTTTTCTTCTTCCACTTTAATAATTTGAAGTTTTTCTAAGGTTGCTCTGATTTCTTCACGCTCTTTAGCAATATCATCCAATTGTTTTTTATAGCCTATTTTTTTACTGTTTAACGCCGCAATAGAACTCTCTTTTTTTCTCTCTAGTGCCAGTAATTCATCTTTTTTATTTTTAGCACTTTGAATTTCACCATGAATAAGTTTAATTTCAGTACTTTGAGAATGAATTTGCTCACTAATTTGTTTATATTCATTACCCAACTGTCCTAACTCTTTACGCATAATGATATCCATTTTTTGTAGGACCTCATCGACCAATACACCATCTTCATTGTCTAAATATTCGCCATCTGAAATTAAATAAAAAGAGAAATCTTCAGCGATAATTTTAATTAATTTATGTTCTAAATCTTTCTTCTTTAACGAAAGTACTTGCGTATCTTTAACCATGCGCTCAAGATACTCTTGCTTACGCTGTATAGCTTCTTGCGAATCATTAATATTTTTACTTAGATTTTCTATTTTTTCTTTTATTTTTTCAATATTTTTTTCTTCTTCAACAATATCATTAGCGATATCTTGCAATTTACCGTGAATTTTTTTTTCAGTTTCTAATTTGGATTCTAAGGTTTTTGATTTCTCACTGATTTTTTGCGCAGTATTAGCCCATAAACTTTGAACAAAAAGTACAAAAAAAATGACAAAAAGCCAATTTTTCATACACGTCCAATCTTACGAGATACAATACTCACCGCTATAAAAGCAAAGAAGAGTGAAAAGCCAAGAAGCATTCCCCCTTCACTTAAAACATTAAATTTAGGGATAACAATATCCAATTCTAATGCAAAATTCTGCACCACAGCAAGTTGCGGTGCAATGACATAAACAGCACATACTGCCATAGCACTTAAAAATGTATCAACCAATGTCATCCGGTACAACATCGCACTTTTCATAAAAAAGGAGGCTCCAAAAAGCGTCATGATGGACATTCTGCGATTATGTTCGTATGTCCAAATACGAATTTGTTTAAAAATAAGCAAGATAGCAACAAGCGCAACAAAAGATGCAAAAACATAGACCATCGATTGTAAAAGCAAAAACATTTTGAAAACTTTTTCATGTGTTTTTGCAAATGTTTCAACACGGGTAATGGAGCTTAAACCAGAGAGTTTTTGTCGAATCATCTCCAAACGTTTTTGATTGGGCATGGACTCAAGTTTTAAAGAGTAAAACTTTGGAAGAGCCACTTGTAGAAGCGTTAAATTTTTTGAAGACATATCATTTTTGAGACGATCTAAAATTTTTTTACTGCTAATTTCAGTTAATACATGTATTTCTGGAATCTGCCTTTTGAGTTCTTCCTCTTTAAGCTCAGAAGAGGCGACCAAAACAATAGAATAATCGTTGACTATTTTTATAGAATAATCATTCACAATTGTATTCACCATCTTCGTAAATTGAAACGAAAAAAGTAAAATAAATACGGAAATGATAATAGAAAAATGACTATTAATTGACTTCATGCAATACGCCACTTTCTAGAAAATAGTGTTTGTAGTCAATGCCTAATGTTGAAGGAATATTATGCGTAACAACTAAAACGGTTGTGCCCAAATGCTCTTTCGCTCCTTTAAGTAAATTCCAAATCACTTCACTTGAATAGCTATCAAGATTTCCAGTTGGCTCATCAGCAAGAATTAAAATGGGATTGTGTGCCAAGGCTCGTGCCATTGCAACACGTTGCTGTTCTCCGCCACTCAGCTCATACGGATATTTATTGATTTTATGCAATAATTTAACATGTTTTAATAATTTATGCGCCTGCTTAATACAAACACTTTTTGAAAAACCACCAATAATCAAAGGCAACATGACATTTTGTTCTACGGTCCATTCATCAATTAGCTTGTAATCTTGAAAAACAACCCCTAAATAACGCCTTAAAATATTCAGTTTTGAGCTACTAATATTTTTAATATCCACCCCACATACAGTAAGTTCACCCATATTCGGGAAAAGTTCTCCATACAAGGATTTAATAATTGTCGATTTTCCACTACCACTTTTCCCTGTAATAAAAACAAACTCTTGAGCTTTAATTTGTAGACTTGCATCTGTAATAATAGGTTCATCTCTTCCATAACTCAGATTTAAGCCATTGGCTTTAATGACATATTCCATTAAACCACTCTTTCATTAAGTTATGTGCTGCTACATTACTTTTGGTTGCCAAAATAGCATTAGGTAAATAGGAAATCATTCCATTATGGATACAAAGATAACATTTTTCATTACGCTCATTGGCACCAAAAGAGAGACGAATTAAGCCATTGGTATCATCAATTTCAAATAACTCTTCAAAGTGTACAAAAAAACCATCCCCTCTTAAAAGCTCTTCTTTAAAAGCGTTACGAATTTTTGAAAAATCAACACGTTCTTCAAAACAAAGTGTTCCCAAGCGTGTAATCTCTTGTGAATCTATTTCATTAGTTAATACTACATCGTAGATGTCTTTTTCCATTTTTCGCCATCGATCTTCATACTTACTCGTAATTTCAAGTTCAGCATTTTTCTTGACAGAAATTTCTGCTTTAAAAAGTTGCATCATCTGTGAAAACGAAAACTCAAAATATGCGGGGCTATCTGTTCTTAATTCTAACGTACCCTTTACATGTAAAACCCTAAGGGCTTCTTCAATAAAGGCGGCGGAGAAGACACGTCGGTGAGGTTTCTTATCCCACGGAACAGGGAAATGGACAAAAATTCGACCCACGACATTCGAAGGTAAAAATTCCATAAACAGTCTCGCATCATAATCAACTACTAAAATATTTTCAATCTTTTGAAGTTCACACTGCTTTACAACTTGCTCAATAGAAGGTTTATGAATTTCAAGTCCAATAAATTGAATATGCGGATTTTTTTTAGCTTGATGCAATAAATGCCTGCCACTTCCAAAACCGATTTCAACCCAAATTTCGCGTTCTACCCTAAAATCATTGGCAAAAAAATTAATCTCTTTGAGAAAAGGTGATGGCTTTACATGTAAAAACTTTTTAGGCTCAATATTGGAAAAAATCTCTTTTGCTTCACTTGCATCCCTAAAGTCTATTAATACCTTTTGCAAAAAAGAGGCTTGGGTGGGACGGGTCACTTTATCGCCCTTCACTAAAAAACCACCCTCTTTTTTTGGGTGAATACGAATCAGCATCGGCTCACCACCCATGGAAGCCATCACTAAAATATTTCCTCTTGCAGAGTGTGCCTCATACACAAAAGTTGTTTCACCAAAGGTGCAGGGGTAGCTAAGTTTTTTAAGAGTGCTCGTATGAAAATTTGGCATAAACGACTTTTATTCCTTTGGTATTGTAATCATAACGCTATCAGAAGGGTTGGATGCAATACCAAATTTATCAATAGCAATAATGTTGTACTTATAAGCAACGCCTGGGATGGTATCGGTATCTTGGAAATTGTTTTCAAAAATACCCGTAAAACTCTGTTTTTTTGTTTCTCCCGCACTTTTAAATTCTTTGGTAATCGTATACTTAATGGCATTTTCATTACCATTCCATGTGAGATAAATGGAACGGCCATCATGTTTAACAGAATGAACCAACGGGGCACTTAAGACAGGGCGTGTCATACCTACAATAGGATTTTCAGGCTGTTTAGACTCTAAACCATCTTTATCCACAGCAACAACTTTGTAATAATACATTTTGCCATTATCATTGATTAAATCTTCAAATTCTGTACTTTGCGTCTTGCCATGAAAACTGTAAAAAAGACGTGATGTGGGAGAGCGATAAATTTTATAGTATGCAAAATCACTATCGGTAGCTGCTTCCCATGATAATAAAATCTTCTTAGGTAAGTCAGAAGTCGCTTTAACCCCCATAATACTTTTTGGAGCAGGTTTTGTGCGTGCTTCTACTATTTGACTTGGCGCAGAGATTACACCATCGTGTGTTTTAACCTTGACACGGTAACGATAAACATAATTATCTTGTAACTCTTTATCTATAAATTCAGCGCTCAATCGTCCTTCAACTTTTCCCACTTCATCCCACGACGTTGATTTATATTCATTACGTTCAATGATATAATATTCAACATTTTCTGCAGCATGAGGTCTCCAAATAATTTTGACACGAGCAGGAAGATCTGCAATAGCTGTAATAAAAGAAACAGGTTCTAGAGCACCTACGGTAGGCTTTTTAACAACTGTTCCGCTTGTTGTCGCACTTACTCGCATACTCGGGGCTGATTCGTGTTTACTAGAAGAATACGTACTCATTTGGTAAGAATACGTTGTATTTGGATTTAATTTTGTATCAACATAATGAGAGACGTATTTATCTTTAATGGTGGCAACTTTTTTCATGCGTCCACTCTCTAAACGGTAAAGGTAATAGCCTTCTATATGATTATTATAAATAGGCGTCCACTCAAAACCAATATCTGTACCACTGGCTAACGTTCTTACGTTTTCAACCAAAGGCAATGAAGCATCAATAACAGGCTCTTTAGGTGTTTCAAGTGTTTTTGTGCAGCCACTCATTATGAGAGTCAAAGCCATTAATAACGTGATCCAAAGTGATTGTTTCATCAATTTCATCCTTTTTAAAGTGGTGTCTTAAATAATCATCAAAATCGTTCCACAACGGAGCATGTATTTGTAACATATTTCCAGTGCGTGGATGTTTGAGATATAAAATGTAAGCATGTAACATAACGCGGGGGATTGTATCATGATGGCTCTTAAAGCCGTATAAACTATCGCCCAATATATGCCTAGAAAGCGCACCTAAATGCACACGTATTTGATGTGTACGCCCTGTAAAGAGCTTAGCAGAAATCAACTCTTTTTTATCATCTTTTGAACAAGCTAGTTTACAAAAAGCACTTTTGGCACTTCTTCCTTCTTTGTGTACGGCCATCTTTAAACGATGGTTTGGATTTCTTCCTATGGGTAAATCTACAACCACATTCTCTTTTAAAGGCACATCAATCAGCGCAAGATAATAACGCCCCATGCTTTTATCTTCTAACTGAGCCGCAAGCGCAACATGCGCCTCGTTATTTTTAGCAATCACCAATGCGCCACTTGTCTCTTTATCAATGCGATGCACAATACCATGACGCTCTTCTCCACTAATCGTAGAGAG
>RZYK01000342.1 GCA_009930355.1 Campylobacterota bacterium
AAAAAAAGGAGGAGAAATTCTCCTCCTAAAGTCTTATAGACCTGTTACGTTCTCAGCTTGAGGACCTTTTGGACCTTCGCCTAGTTCATAAGTCACTTTTTGACCTTCTGCTAAAGAAACACGGCCGTAACCTGTTCTGTTCACTTGACGAAAGTGTACGAATACATCTTTTCCGCCATCATTTGGTTGGATAAAACCAAAACCTTTTTCATTGTTAAACCATTTAACGGTTCCCTCTAATAAAGCCATTCTATGCTCCTGTTGTAAAATCGAAAAGTAGAAAATTGAGTATTTTTGGAGTATTTAGGATGCTAACTAAAGGTCACGTATCACAAAACTACCAAAGATGAACTCGAACCTCATCTTTCTAGGAAAATAGTGTATCTTATTTTTCAAAATAAAGCAAATAT
This sequence comes from Campylobacterota bacterium, assembly GCA_009930355.1. Lineage (GTDB taxonomy): Bacteria > Campylobacterota > Campylobacteria > Campylobacterales > Sulfurospirillaceae > Sulfurospirillum. Next base: position 411 of record RZYK01000342.1, read on the forward strand.
AAATTGTAATTGACCTATACTGAATGCATGAAAATAGCAAAAACCTACACATTTTACACAACACTCATACTTTTGATAACCATCATACTTCTTGTAAGTGTATGGTTTGGCAAAAAAACAGAGGAAGAGCGCCATATTGCACAAGAGCAAGTGAGCGTTTTTGAGCGCTACCATGCTGTACTTGCTTTAGAAAAAACTTTAATTAAAAAAATTGTTTTTGACTATTCTATTTGGGATGAAATGGTCGATTTTGCACATAACCCTGATCTTGCGTGGAGTAAAGACAATTTAGAACCAATGATTGAGACATTTAACGTTTCTTATATCTATGTCTACACTACAGAAAAAAAATTGGTCTACCATTTTAACCCCAACACGCATCCTTTGTATACACCCAATTTAAACGCTCTTTCCACGCAAACGCCTCAGTTTAAAGAATTTTTTGAATTTCACGATGGAAAATGCATACAATTTTTTCTCGCCCCTATTCATGGGGACTTGGATGCAAAAAGAGAGGGTAAACCTTTAGGTTTTTTTGTAGTGGGTCGTATTTTAGATGAGGCTTTTTTTAAAAATATGGAAAAAATAACCTTAGGTCAATCCTTGCTGGTTGAAGCAAAAAATCATCAACCCAATAGCGCCCCCTTCCATGTAGAATTACATTCACTCAGTAATGAAACGGTTGGCTATATTGAGTTTAACTATCGTCCATTAGTCATTCTTTTTATTGCAAAATTACAAAATTCCCTTGCACTCTCAGGCATCATTTTATTATCTATTGCATTCTTATTATTTTATTTATTAACAAAAAACATGCTTTTTAGACCCATCTATCTCATCTCTATGGCACTGAAAACACGCCATTTGAACTACATTATTGCCCTTTCAAAGAAAAATAATGAATTGGGTGAAATCGCACATCTTATTTACAAACATGAAAAACAAAAAAAACTTTTAGAAGAGTATAAAGAGATTATTGATGAAAATACGATTGTTTCAAAAACCAATAAGAAAGGGATTATTACCTATGTCAATGATCAATTTATCACCATCTCAGGCTACTCAAAAGAAGAGCTGATAGGTAAACCACACAATATTGTCCGCCACCCTGATACGCCTGCTCTTTTTTTCAAAGAGATGAGGGATATCCTTAAAAATGGAAAACCATGGAAAGGAATTATTAAAAATAGACGTAAAGATGGCAGTAGCTACTATGTAAAATCTATTATTATGCCTCTGTTTACCCTTGATGGTGAAATTGAATCGTATATGGCAATTCGACACGATGTGAGTGATTTATTTGAAAAACTTGAACTGCTTCAACAAGAGAACTCTTTAGATTTACCAGGTCGCAAACATCTTTTTGAAAGTATTGAAAACGCAAAAGATCCACATCTTGCGATTTTAAATATTTGCGATTTTCGAGAAATCAATACGCT
>RZYK01000343.1 GCA_009930355.1 Campylobacterota bacterium
ACGCTTATGAAATAATATTATAACAGTTTAACCCAAATTGCTAGTTAAAAACAAATAAATATGGAATGAGAATTGGTTATTGTCAGGTCAATATTTATTGTTTAAAAAATAAACAAACAGGGCTTGTTGTCAAGCAAAGTGCAAAAATAGGCATATATGTTCAAAGAGTTACTTGAATTTTAGGCTTTTTAGAGAATTTCATATAACTCAAATTGCACTTCGCCTGACAGATGGGGATATGTTTGAATATTGTGGGTAAAAAGATAAAGATTGGCTTAATGGGAAAAAATGGGGTCTAAAAAGTTAAGCTAAGTTCGATACTATCGTAGTTAAAAAAGGATAGTTTACAGATGTCTGTAAAAAAACACTAAAATATGTCCCAAATGCTCATCAAAAAATACTAAGAAAATTGGTAAAAGAAATGAAATTCAAAGATACCAATGTAATGATTGTAGTAAAAAATTCCAACTATCAAGAAGAACTAAAAGATTAGAAAAATCAATTTTCCAAGAGTATGTTTATAAAAGACAAACATTACAAAACTTAGCTTCAAAATATAATAAAAGTAGAAGATGGGTTCAAATTAAAATCAAAGAGTATGAACCAGATAAAAAACTACATAATCCAAGACCAGTAAATCTAATATGTGACGCAACATTTTATGGAAAACGAAAAGATAAACTTGGTACATTAGTTTTTATAGATAGTATAACCCATGAAGTTTTAATTTGGAAACATATTAAAACAGAAAAAGCAAGTGATTATAAACAACTTCTGAATCAATTACTTGAATTAGGATACACAATTAATTCAGTTACAGTAGATGGTAAGAAAGGCTTGTATAAAGTATTACAGGACTATCCAATACAAATGTGTCAATTTCATCAGAAAAGAACTCTAAGAAGATATTTAGTCGAGCCTGAAAAAGCCAAAAACATCACAAATTATAGCCTGCTTTCTCTTTGAGTTAACCCAAGCCAAAGCCACAAGTTCCAATAGAATTTCATATACCCTATACTCACCATAACTTGCCTATAATCTTTTGCTAAAAAAAGTGCATAGATGAAGAGATTCATCCATTTTTTCAGATTCCAAGCACATGCAGCCATGAGTAGATTAATCTGATCCCCGATAAAGCCTTTAAGATAGTTTCGTGCCATTCTGTGGTCATGTTTGAGATGTCCAATGAGAGGTTCTATCGCAGCTCTACGTCTAAACTGTTTTCTCTTTTGTTCTTTTTCTTCTTTCGTATCACGTTTTAAATGAATCCCTGGAATACAAATGTGTGTGGTGTTGACCTCTTTGACTCCACGGTATCCTCTATCACAGGTTGCTTTTTGGATAGGTGTGTGTCTGTGTGTGGATGCATGATGGAGGATTGCTTGCAATGTTTTAGAGTCATGCTCATTGGCTTCATGGGCAACTGCTCCTACCACAATCCCATGGGTGTAGGTGGTGGCAAGGGATGCTTTAACGCCAAATTCATAGCTTTTATGATCTTTCCCTTTTGCCATGGCATAAGTGTGAGGTTCATGCAAAGAGTAAATTTTATCCTTATCATTTCGTTTTTGTAAAAGTACTTGTGTGTACAGAGAAAATTGTTCAGTGTAGGATTCTCTTTGTTCTGATGTAAAACTTCTTTGCATATCACGCATCAGCACTCCTGCAATGGTGCGTAAACGTTTCATAGCACTGCGTGCTTTGTGTCTCTTCTTGGGATGTCTAAAGAAGCGTAAAGTGATACGATGCTCTTTTATCTCTTTGAGGTAGGTACGTCGTAGTGCAATACCTTCCCTCTTTGCAATCTTATGCAATGCGTGAATCATCTTAATGGCA
>RZYK01000344.1 GCA_009930355.1 Campylobacterota bacterium
GAAGAGGTTACCGATTTTGCTTTCCCAAAAAAGTATAAGAGATAGTTTTATCTTACAATTGGTGTCTGCTTCGGCGACACTGATTGTAATCTTCTCCGTTATCCTCTACAATTATATTAAAATTTCTATTTTTGAAGATATTACTCAAGAGCTTACAAAGCAAGCTCAAATCATAGCCTCTTCTCGTACAAGTTCAGTAGAATACATGGGGATCAATATTTTCAATCCTTCACTAAGTTCCATTAATAATCCATCGGAAATTCAAGTCACGATTGCTATTAGAGTGAATCAAGGCAACAGTATCTCTTTTGAGCACAGTGAAAAAAACAACCAAAAACTTCTTACTATTTATTATCCTTTAGAAAAACGGCCGCATCACTTTATTTCGATTACAAAAAATATATCTAACACTGATGTTTTACTGGACAAAATTTTTAAAAATGTTCTTATCATCAATTTAACAGCCATTTTCCTCATTCTTTTTTATGCGCTTTTTCTCTCCCGTATGCTTGTTCTTCCTATTTGCTCGCTTACAAATAAACTTGCTAATATGAATGAAAACTTTTTACAAATTATCGATATACAAAAACTTCCTAATGAATTTCAGCCATTAGGTTCTAGCATTAATAAATTGGTTGAGCGTATTCAAATTTTTGTAAACTCACAAAAAGAACTTTTCATTGGCGCTGCACACGAGCTCAAAACACCCTTAGCGGTTATGAAAACAAAAAATGAAGTTACCCTTTTAAAACTAAGAGAAGCAGAAAAATATATTGAAACCCTTAAAAGTAATAATCAAACCATTAATGACATGAATAAAATGATTGGTAATATTTTAGAAATTGGCAGGCAAGAAGGGGCGCAGTTTGAAAAGCCTATTGAAATTGATTTAGTCAAATTTTTAAAAGAGCAAATTAACAACTACACCATTCTAGCAAAAATGGAAGAAAAAGATATTGTGGCAAGAATTGCACCTAAATATTACAAAACAACGATTCAGCCAACGCTATTGGTACATATTTTGCAAAATTTTGTCCAAAATGCTATTAAATTTACACCAAAATATGGAAAAATAACGGTTCAAGCCCATCTTAATACAGAAGGGTTTTTTATCTATATTATTGATGAAGGGACAGGTATTGATGAGAGTAAAGACCTTTTCGCTCCTTTTAAACGCTATGGAAATCAAACTGGCGCAGGATTGGGACTTTTTCTTGCTAAAAATGCAGCAGACGCACTGGGAGCAAAAATAACCCTTAAAAATCGTGAAGATGCACAAGGTACGATTGCAACTCTTTTTCTCCCGTCAAGAAAACATGCTCTTTAAATTTCGTTAAAGTATTTTTAGTGTATAAACTCGTCAATAAATTTGACTTCAATAAAGGAAAACAAGTATGTCTTTAATGATTACGGAAGAGTGTATTGCGTGCGATGCCTGTCGCGATGAGTGTCCAAATGGAGCAATTGAAGAGTCTGATCCAATCTATATTATTGATCCAGATATCTGTACTGAATGCGTAGGACACTATGATGAACCAGCATGTATTTCAGTTTGCCCAGTTGAATGTATTGTGCCTGATCCTGATAACATAGAAAGTGTTGAAGAGTTAAAACTCAAATACGAACAACTTAATAGCGACAATTAATGTCCAAGCGTACAGCCATTATTGATATAGGTTCTAACTCAGCAAGAATGGCGATCTTTGAAAAAAGTAGCCGTTTTGCTTTTCATTTAATCAATGAAACAAAAGCCCGAGTGAGAATTGGAGAAGGGGCTTATAATTTTGGTGGTTTTCTGCAAGAACCCGCTCTTAAACGAGCGTTTAA
>RZYK01000345.1 GCA_009930355.1 Campylobacterota bacterium
AGCATATTTTGTGCACTAATATCATTCATATTTAACTTCATTATTTCAAACAATTTGGCAGCAGCACGATTGTGTTTCGCCACATCTGCATTTGCAACAATCTTAATGGCATTAATATTAAACCCATAATTTTGCCCATTTGGCAAAGCGGTATCTTTCGTAATAGGATGTGCGGAGTGTTTCACCTGAAGCCATGTCGTATCTTTGCTAGGCACCAAAATTCCACTCACCCAGTACGGTGTCCATGTATAGTATAAAATAGGCTTTCCCTCTTTATAGCGTGCTATTGTCTCTGCGATAATGGCAGAATACTCACCTTGATTGTGGGTAATGCTCTCTCTAAGAGCAAAGGCATCGAGTTGATGCTCAATCACTTTTTCACATCCCCATCCTGGGTTACATCCTGCTAAATCCGCTTTACCATCGCCATTGCTATCAAACAGTTTTGCAATTTTTGGGTCTTTTAAATCATTGATGTATTTAATGTTATATTTTTGTGCTGTTTTCTTATCAATCAAATACCCCTGCGCACACCCATCCACAAAAATGCCTTTGCGGTACATTGTTTTTTCACCACCTACTTTTTCAAACATCGCATCGTGCAGTGGTGTCCAGTTCACTGCGGTAAAATAGATATCTTTAGACGTCTTATTTTGTGCAATGGTCTGATACGTCACCGCATAAGAGACTTCATCAATAGGCATTACGTCATACCCTAAAGCCTTAAGAGCTTCATTGACAATGAGCGTTTGAAACCTCTCTTCGGCTATTGGGCTTTGCATGGGATGCACTTTAATCCCTTTTCCAGGAAGGTCATTCGCAAAACTATTTAGAGCAAAAATCGTAGAACATACAGCTCCTATTACGATACCTTTAAACATACATTTCATCTTTTCTCCTTGTTTTAAATATCTTATAAAGTAGCCCCATAGGACCTTTTTCAAACCAACGAAGGTGGGTATGGCTATTTTTTTCACCCAAAGCTTGTGTCATACGATCTAATACCACCGCTAAAAGGACAATGCCCACACCTCCAACGGCCGCTAAGCCCATATCAAGCCTTCCAATGCCTCGAAGTACCATCTGACCCAAACCGCCCACTGCAATCATTGAGGCAACCACTACCATTGAGATGGAAAGCATTAACGCTTGATTGATGCCCGCCATAATGGTAGGCATTGCCACAGGAAGTTGAACTTTAAACAACATTTGCCAAGGGGTTGCGCCAAAACTTTGGGAGACTTCAATCAAATCTTTAGGCACCTGTCTAATGCCAAGATTGGTTAAACGAATGAGCGGAGGCAGAGCAAAAATAATCGTCACCACAACCCCAGGAACATTGCCAATACCAAAAAGCATTACAACAGGCACCAAATAGACAAAGGCGGGTGTGGTTTGCATGGCATCCAAAATAGGACGCATCACTAAAGCAACACTCTCATTACGTGACATCCAAATGCCTAAGGGAATTCCTATCACTAAACAAAAAAATAAAGAAGTAAATACCAATGATAGCGTCACCATTGTCTCGCTCCATGCTCCAATCAGCCCAATAATAAACAACGATATAAAACTCCCTATGGCAATTTTTCGTCCTGCTAATTGCCATGCCAGAAGTGTAAAAAGAATGATAAAAATGGAAGCTGGAATACTCTGAAAAAAGTGTTCAATGCCACTAAGAACGCTATCAATAGGCACGCGAATCATCTGAAAAAATCCACGAAAATGCTCTACGATGAAAGCAACACCTGATTCAACATAACGATCCAGTGGAATCATTGTCTCTTCAAAAGGATGAAGCCAATCAAAATTTTTTTCTTCCAA
>RZYK01000346.1 GCA_009930355.1 Campylobacterota bacterium
GATCGATGTGATCAAAAAGCACAAAAACGAACAATTTCTCCTCCCCTGTTCCGATATCCACAAAGAAGAAATTCCAGCGCTACTGGAAAAAAACAATATTGCATACAACAAAGCCATATTATACCGCACCGTAGCCAGTGATTTATCGCATCTCGATTTAGATACCTACGACTTACTCGTATTTTTCAGTCCAAGCGGAGTTGCTTCGTTATTAATGAATTTTCCGGATTTCCGTCAGGGCGACACACAAATTGCAGCTTTCGGCCCCACCACAGCAAAAGCGGTGGCAGATGCCGGATTAACCCTCAACATCAATGCGCCCACAAAAACAGCCCCGTCGATGAGTATGGCCATTGATGAATTTTTAAAGACAAACAAAAAATAATCCGGTCCGATTACGGAAAAAAATGAACGAACAGCGGTTCAAAAAAGAAGAACGCTTATCCCACAAAAAAGACATTACCCTCCTTTTTAGTCAGGGCAAAAGTTTTTTTGTGACCGGTTATCTAATCAAATGGAAAATTGCCAAAAACCCTTTGCCTTCGCCTGTTCAGGTGCTTATTACAGTACCAAAACGAAACTTTAAAAAGGCCGTCGACCGGAACGCCATAAAAAGAAAAATCAAAGAAGCCTACAGGAACAACAAAAGACCGCTTTATGAGTTAATACTTCAAAAGGGAGTTCACTTGCAGCTTGGGATTGTGTATACGGGAAAACGTATGCCCACGTACAATGAAGTAGAAGAGAAAATATTGTTAATTTTGCGGCAAGCGAAAAAAGAGTATGAAAAAAGTGTTAGTTAATCTTCTGATTGTACCTATACGAATTTATCAAATCGCTATTTCGCCATTTTTGCCGCGATCCTGCAGATACACCCCCACCTGTTCGGCGTACAGTATTGAAGCCTTAAAAAAACATGGACCCCTGAAAGGTGCCTGGCTGGCCATAAAACGCATTATTTCATGTAATCCCTGGGGTGGATCGGGGTATGATCCGGTTCCTTAAAAATTTATTTTCATGAAAATTCATTATTCACTATTGACCCTCATACTCTTTTTCCTCGTCACAACGGTCAGGGGTCAGAACAGCAATGCCTTTGAAATTGCCAAAAATCTGGAAATCTATGCAGACGTTTTCAGGCAACTGAATAATAATTATGTAGATGAAATCAAACCCGGTGAATTATCGAAGGCAGCGATTGATGCTTTGTTAAAAACACTCGACCCCTATACCGTGTACAAATCGGAGTCGGAGATTGAGGATTTCCGGTTTATGACTACCGGGCAATACGGTGGCATTGGGGCACTGATTCAGCAACAAGGCGAATATGTGGTAATTTCCGAACCATATAAAGGCTTCCCGGCCGATAAAGCCGGACTCAAGGCCGGAGACAAAATTGCAAGCATCGACGGGCATCCAACAACAAACCGCACTTCCGACGAAGTAAGTGAAATGCTAAAAGGAGAACCCGGGACAAATTTTGAGATCAAAGTTATACGGTACGGGGCAGAAAAAGCAATACCTTTTACCATCACGCGCGAAAAAATTCAAATCAACGACATCCCGTATTATGGGGTTACAGAAGAAAATATCGGATACATTAATCTGAATTCATTTACACAACATGCAGCGCTGCATGTGAAGAAAGCATTTCTGGAACTTAAAAGTAACCACGAATTGGAGGGTATAATTCTCGATTTAAGGGGTAACGGTGGCGGATTGCTGAATGAAGCGGTTGAAATTGTTAACCTATGGGTTGATAAAGGAGAACTGATTGTCAGCACAAAAGGCCGACTCCCGGAAAAGAATAAGGAT
>RZYK01000077.1 GCA_009930355.1 Campylobacterota bacterium
ATTTTTCCAAATCTTGCGTATCGCACGTTGGTGTAAACTTTTTAAACGCTTCTGGGTAACGCTGAAAATAAGTAGGTCCGTGGCTTCCCTCTTGATGCAAGACGATAAAGGTATCTTCATAGGTTTTATCCACATTCTCTTGAAAATCTTTGAGTAAAACCTCATCAAACTGAACCCCCTTATAGTAGAGGGCATCACTGACACGTTTGGCGATATTTTTATCTTTTCCTGAGTTGTTATCTCTCCAGATAACCCTCACCCCTGTTTTCATCAACACATCCACAAGGTTTTCGTACTGCTCTTTCTCACTCTCCCACGCCTTGCGCTCAAACTTTGAGAACATGCACGGAAGTGAAATAGCCGTTGCGGTTCCACATGAGCTCATGTTAGAGAGATAGACGATATCCTCTCTTTTTCCTAGCAGAGGATTGGTTGGTTTTTCATACCCACCCAAGGAAAAGTTTTTAGCCCGAGCTGTCTCTCCCACGACAAAAACAACCAGCTTTTTTTTCGCCTCATCTGGTTTTGTCGCATCATTTGCGATGGTTTGAAAGGTTGGTTTTGGTTTTATACTCGCATAAGCCAATTTTGATGCAGAAGCAATCGGGAAAAAGGGATTGAGGTACATTTTAAGCTCTTTATGGTTTCTAAAAAAAGAGCTGTATGATTTGCTTAATGCCATGTAAACCCCGCCAATCAGCACAAAACTGACCACTGCAACCAACGCCTTTTGTACCAATTCCACCTTATAGTCTCTAAAATGTATGCGCACACGAAAAAGCATCCAATAAGCACAAAAAAGCGCTACTCCAAGGTACAAAAAGAGTTTAGGGGTTAAAAGTCCTAGAGCTTCATCGGTATCGGTTTGCAGAACATTAATCAGCATATCTTTATCAATCACCGTTCCAAAAGAGTCAATAAAGTAGCTACTCACAATGCTCACCACCACCAAAAGTGCCACACCCACACGAAAGCTCATGCGGTGGGCGAAGAGGAAGAGCACATTGGCGGCGAAAACATACAAAAGCACCATCACAAAGGGTGCACTAAACGCAATAATGTAATTTTGCTCCGCTAGCGCAAAGTCATAAAGCTTCTCAAAAAAGGTAACATTAAACAGCACACTTAACGCAAGGGCTAACAGTACAATAATTTTTTGGGTTTTAAAATGGATGAGTATTGCTCCCATAATCTAGAATCCTTTTTACGTCAATGATAAAAAGAATTCTAAAGAATGAAAATGAACGTGAAATGAATTAGAAGTGAATACTCACCATCGTCGTATTTTTCTCTGTGCGTGAAAAGTGAAGTCTGGCGTGGTGTACCTCAAGAATGTTTTTCACAATCGCCAAACCAAGCCCACTCCCTTTGGCATACTCCTTACTTTTCTGCCCACGGTAAAAGGGCTCACACAGTTGTGCCATCTCTTGTGTGTCAATGCCAATGCCCTCATTTTCAATGCTCAAACGCTTTACATGTAACGCAATATGAACCTGTGTGTTCTCAAACGCATACTTAATGGCATTGTCGATGAGATTGGAGAAGACCATCTTCAATAACACCGCATTGCTTTGAAGGCTAAAAGGCTCTAAGGCATCGAGTGTGAGGGTAATGCCTCGATGATGCGCCACACTTTTTTTCTCCTCAATAACCTCAAGCAACACCTCATCGACGTAGATTTCTGAAAAATGTTTGATAAGTTCATTTTTCGTATTGCTCGATAGAAAGAGGATTTTTTCAATCACCTCGTGCAGATGAGAGAGTTGATGGTTAATTTTATGTAAGATGGCTTGATACTCAGCCCCACTGCGCTCTTTTCGAAGCCCCACTTCAATTTCACCTTGCATAATAGTCAAAGGTGTTTTAAGTTCATGCGAAGCGTTTTGACCAAATTGCTTCACTTGTGCGTAGGCGTGCTGTAAATTGCCTAAAAGCGTGTTAAAGGTCTCAATCAAATCATCAATTTCTTTGGCAATATAACTTTTAGGGAGACTTTTGTGCGTGTCTTGAATACCCATTTTTCGCACCGCATTGGTGACATTTTGAACATTTCTCAGTGAAACAGAGATAAGAAATGAGGCAAGAAGCAAAACAATGGTAAGTAAAAGAGATAAACCAATCCACAACGCCTCCTTCATTTTCTCGATTTCAGGGGTGCGCTTATCGTAAGGCATGGCGCATTGAAGCAGAAGCATTTGATTCTCATGTATGCCTAAAAAGAGCGTTCCTATGTAAATCTTATTTTTCGTCAGTGTGCGATTTTTGCTCTCTGAGAAGTAAATTTTTTCAGGCGCTTCTAAAATGTTTTGAATCAAATCATCTTTAAGTTTTAAGCTCTCACCCTTTAAATCTTCTGACTTAGCAATAATCGTTGGCTCTTGTGAAGCGATTTTATAGCTCAAGAGTTGTGCATAAAGCAAAGGAATATCAAACTCCTCTTTCACCTCATCAAGTTCCTCTTTTAGCTCATCAAAATCTATCGTTTGTCCCTTACCACTTCTTTCAATGTAGTCATGCTGTAAATCTTTGGCATAGGCTGTCAAAGAGGCTTCAATGGAGCGTTCTTGCGATTTTTTCATCGTATAGATAACGCCTGAGCCAAAGGCATAAAAGAAGCCAAACAAAATCAGCCCAAGGGCAAAAAGGAGGCGGAATTTTAAATTCTTAAAGAGCGTTTTCATTGAGACTGTATCCTAAATTTCGATGGGTTTTAATCAGTTTACGTTCAAAATTTTTATCGATTTTACTACGTAAGCGGTACATGTAAACACTCACCATATTACTATTAATGCTCTGCTCACTGGAAAAGAGTTGCTCTTCTAAGCTTTTCTCTTCAATAATCGCTCCTCTATGGCGCATCAAATACTCTAAAAGCATATACTCTTTTGCCGTAAGCGTGATGCTCTCTCCAGAGCGTGTTACACTTTTGGTTAAAGGGTTCAGCTCCAAATCAGCGACTTTAAGCAGAGGCTCTTTGTCGTTTTGTTTGCGCAGTTGCACATGAATGCGTGCGAGTAACTCCTCAAAACTAAAGGGTTTGGTCAGGTAGTCATCCGCACCCAAATGCAATAATCCTACTTTATCACTGATGGTACTTTTGGCACTGAGGACAATAATGGGCGTATGAAGCTTTTTTTCTCTTAGCTTCTGGCACACCGCGTCACCTTGAATCCCTTTAATCATCAAATCCAAAACAATCATATCGTAGGCATTTATCTGTGCTAAATAGAGCGCATCTTCGCCATTATCGCACAGCTCAACACTAAAAAGCTCCTCTTCTAAACCTTGTTTTAAAAAAGAGGCAATGCCCTCATCATCTTCCACAACTAAAATTTTCATCGTACCCTCTTTTCAAATTATCTTCGTATTATACCTTACATGTAAGCCTTACAAAGAGGTGTTATAATAGTCTTAAAAAAAGGAATATAGATGGTAAAAATTTATGGTATTACTACGTGTGGAAGTGTGAAAAAGGCACTCTCATTCTTAAAAACTGAGGTGATTCCTTACACATTTATTGATTTAAAAACGACCCAAATCAGTGAAGCGAAGCTTGAAGCGTGGCTTAGTAAGCAACCTCTGTCAGTTTTGTTTAACACCAAAGGCACCAAATTTAAAACGCTAGGACTCTCTAAAGAGATGAGCGATGAAGAGAAAAAAATGTGGCTTTTAAAGGAGCAGTTACTCTTCAAGCGTCCCATCATTGAGTGTGAAGATGAGACGCTTTTGGTGGGGTTTGATGAGGCGCTTTATCTACGCACGTTTGGCGGTTGAGATAAAAAAAGCCGCCAAAAGCAAAAACGCTCCGGTGATTTGGTTTTGAATGCGAATCGCACGAATGGATTTAATCACGTGTTTGAGTTTGGAAGCCAATGAACTGTACCCTGTCATCACGATAATATCCACAGCGATGAGTGTCGCACAAATAATGCCAAATTGCCCTAACAGTGGGGCGTTTGGATTGAGAAATTGGGGGATAAACGCCACCAAAAACACGGTGGCTTTAATGTTGGTAAGGTTAATCAGTGTGGCTTGAATAAACGCTTTTGAGGCACTGTACGCCTTAATCTGCGTCGCATCATCAGGCAAATGAGGCTTTTCAATAAACTTCATCACCCCTAAAAAGACCAGATACGCTACGCCTATCCATTTGATGATGTTAAAGAGTAAGAGTGAGCTCATAATGAGTGAGCCAAGTCCAATGACCACAATGAACGTTTGCGCAAAAAGCCCCGCTTGTAAGCCAAAAATGGCAGCGTAAGAGCGTTTCAGCCCATACTTCAACCCATAATTCATCGAAACCACCGCACCCGCTCCTGGGGAAACACTAATCAAAATGGAGGCAACCAGCATGGTGAGCCAAATGTCCAGTGACATAAAAAATCCTTACATGTAAAGTTAAAAAGGATTGTAACGCTTCGTGCCTTAGTGGGGATTAAATGGTTCTAAATGTGGTACAATTTTTCAAAATGCATAGCAGAAGGATGAACGATGAAAATAGCAATGAGCGGTGCGAGTGGATTTGTTGCCAATGCCTTAAAAAAGCGATTTCCTGATGTGGTGGTCATTGAACGCAATGATGATGTACACACCATCACCCAAAAATTAGTAGGTGTTGAGGCGGTTTTCAATTTAGCAGGTGCGCCCATTGCCGCGCGTTGGGATGATGCGTATAAAAAAGTGCTTTGGAGCAGTCGCATTGAGACCACCAAAAAACTCGTGACTGCCATCAATCAAAGCGAGGTAAAACACTTCATCTCCACCTCTGCCGTGGGTATCTATCCCAGTGGTGTTCCATGCGATGAGAGCAGTGAAAAATTAGGCGAAGATTTTCTAGCCTATTTAGCCATTGCGTGGGAAGGTGAAGCTCGAAAATGCACCAAAAAAACGACCATTTTACGCTTTGGAGTGGTGCTAGGACATGGTGGTGCGCTAGAGAAGATGTTACCCTCTTTCAGACTTGGTCTAGGCGGAATTATAGGCAATGGGGCAATGGTGATGAGCTGGATAGACATCGATGATTTGGTAGCTATCTACGCCTTTGTCCTAGAAAAAGGGCTTGAGGGTGTTTACAATGCCACTTCACCACAACCGCTGACCAACTTTCGCTTTACCAAAATGCTGGGAAAAGTGTTGCGTCGCCCTACCTTTTTACCTGTTCCCTCATTCATTATTAAAATGCTTTTTGGTGAGGGCGCAACCGTCCTTTTAGATAGCAAAGAGGCATATCCCAAAGCTTTGCTTGAAAAAGGCTTTGTTTTTACGTACGGAGATTTGGAGAGCTCGCTTCGTAAAATTCTCTCTTAGCGTTTCTCTAAAAAAAGTCGGATGCCCAAGGCTATCATCACCACGCCTGAGAGGGCATCAAGACTTTGGCGCACCTTTTTTTTGGTGATAAACCCATTGGCAGAGACGATGGTATAGACCAAAATAGCCTGCCAAAGAGTGCCCACGATAAAATGCAGTAAGGCCAAAAAGAGCGACTGTACAAGGGCTGAGTGCTCATGGTTGATAAATTGTGGTAAAAATGCCATGTAAAAAACAACCGCTTTGGGATTTAAAACATTCGACAAAAAGCCTTCTCGTAAAGAGACCCAAAACAAAAAGGGGCGTTTTTCAACGGCTCTTTCTTGCACGTTTCTATAATGCCAAAACGATTTAAGTGAACTCATTCCTAGCCATATCAAATAAAGCGCTCCTACAATTTTTAAAGCGGTAAAGGCAGTCGCTGAATACAAAAGGAGTGCTGAAATCCCCACCGCTGAAAGCGTTGCATGCACAAAAAGCCCCGAACAAATGCCCAAACTTGAAACCAAACCATCTTTAGCTCCACCTCGAAGTGTGTTGCGAATCACAATCATCGTATCCGCCCCAGGACTCATCGTCAGTAGCGTAATAGCAACCATAAATGTCCATAATTCTAATGGCATTGCGTCGACCTCTCTAATGTAAATGCATTATTTTACTCAAAAGCGACACAAAATATCTTGACATCTTATATGAAAACGGTTATCATTTCATAAATTAAAAAGAGGTGAACGATGTCTGAGTCCTATTCCACTCTGCAAGAAATCAGCCGACGATTTGACCGTGAAGATTTAGCACTGGTTGCACAGCATCCTGATTTTTGCTTTACTATTAACAGTTATGAACTTTTTACCCACCATGTTTTTACACGGGTTAAACGTCAAAATCCTGACAAATCTATTACGCAAGAGTCGTGTCGCATTGTGATTCAAAGTGAAGAGTGCGAAGATGCTTTGCATCTGTATCCCACATGGAAACGCATTGAAGAGCGTGTGGATTTTGAAGCCACAGAAGAGATTAACCGTGCGATAGAGTTACTCGCATCCAAAGAGTGCAAACATATCTATTTGCTTTTTCCACGTAGTGCCAATTTTAGAAGACATGTACCGATTCGAAGCCCAAAGCTTGATGCTATGGGATTAGAGTATACCCTCAAACTTGTCCCTTATGTCATCTACTAAACGTCTTTTAGACCCTTTTATGTACTCCATCAAAAGGGTATCAAAGACATTTATGAATTGAAAAGGAGTTTTTCTATGAAGACAGGAATTTTTTACGGAAGTACCAACGGCAATACAGCAGATGCCGCACAAAAGATTCAAAAATCTTTTGATGCTGAGTGTTTTGATGTGGGTCAATTAAACAATGCAGATGCACTTAATCAGTATGATTTCCTCATTTTAGGAACATCAACCTGGTACGATGGCGATTTACAAGATGACTGGGACAGTTTTATGAACCACCTTAAATCGGCTGATTTAAAAGGAAAAACCGTCGCTCTTTTTGGTATGGGTGATCAAGAAGGATATGGCAGTGACTATGTCAGCGGTATGCGTCAGATTTACGATGTGGTCATTGAAAAAGGTGCGAATGTCATTGGGTCGTGGGAAGATCAAGGCTACGCGTATGAACACTCTGCTTCAGTGATTAGTGGAAAATTTATCGGACTTGCTTTGGATGAAGATAATCAAAGTGACCTCACCGATGAGCGTATCGCCTCATGGTGCGCGCAATTAAACACTGAGTTGAAAGCAAGTGCATGAGTGCATGTAACATCATATCCACTCAACCAAACCAATGGGTGCGTCAAACGTCAAAAGATGTCAAAAAACCTGAAGAAAGCAATGCCGTTAAAAATGCAAAAGAGCGGCTGCTTTTTTGCAAATGCACGTGCTAATATAGGGATGAAAAAGCACTATGCTTTTTCATCCCTACTCTTGAATAAGCACTTTATACGCATAGTAAAAATCCGCATCATACCCCTCAACACGGCATTTCTCTTTTTTACATGTAAGAAAATTTTTTTTAATAATCAAAGCAACAAACATCTCAGGATCATAAAAACGTAGTTCATATTTTTTATGAGAGGGTTTTGCAATACTAAAGCGATAGACTAATTTTCGTTTTTCAAATACAGCACTAAAATTACTCACGTCTTTAATATCTAACTCTTCTTTATTATTAAACGTATGCATAAAATAGCTGTAAGGCTCTAACGTTTTAAAATGGTCTTTTTCCATAAATGCCACTTCATTGGCATCGAGTTTTTTATCTCTGTTTTTATCATAATCTTCCATAAGCATGGAAGAACTCATCTCATCAAAGACCCAGCGAATATCAATTTTATCGGGCAAAACGTCCACGTAAGTATCCAAAAAGACATGCGGATGCGCAAAGAGCGAAACAGCACAAAAGCACCCTATTAAAAGTAGCTTTTTCATGTACTAAAATGCCCGTGATGAAACAGGATTGAGTAAAAAGAAAATACCCAAAGCCATCACACACAACACCCCTAAAAGACGTAAAACCCAAAACCAACGAGGCTGTGTAACAACAGGACGTGATTTTTGAAAAGCGTGAACCAAAAGCCCCGCCAAAGAGATACTAAGCCCCATCCCAAGGCTCATAAACAATGCCGCAATAATGCCTATTTCCATATGCCCTAAGGTAATTGCAAAAAAGCAGAGCGTAATCACCCCAGGACACGGAACAATACCCGCTAAAACAACCACGCCAAAACGGCTTTTATGCGGTTTTACACACTCTTTGCTTATCTTACGTGATTGCCACACTTCATACAACAACCAAAAACTCAGTAGAACAATAAATGCCCCTGAAATTTGAAACAGTGGAGGATTGACGCTGCGAAAAAGCTTCATGGCGCTAACGTGAATCAAATAATTTGCCACCAGTGTCACTAAAAGCGCAGAGAGTGCATGCACCATAGCAATCAAAAAACCCAATTGAAACACGTGCATTTTTTTAGAAGGATTTGCCAACACATACCCTGCCACCAATGCTTTTCCGTGCCCAGGTCCTAAGGCGTGAAGCACCCCATAGGCAAAAGAGAGCGCAAAAATAAGAGCAATAGCACTTGTGTTTCCCTCATCCATACTTCGAAAATGGCTGGAGAGTTCAGCATTAAAATAGCGGTTAGCTTCGGCAAAATAAATAGCAAGACTTGAAAACATACGATTCCTTCTTTTGTATGATTTATTTTACACAAAGCAACTTTAGAACAAAATAGAGTTATTTATGATATTTATTCTCAATTTTAAAAGATTTTAAGCAAACCTAGTCTATTATTTCAATAACAATTATCAAAAAGGAGAAACAATGTCAGCAGTTCTCGTTATCGGTGGCGATAAGATTGATCCGTCATTCCGCACTAAAAAATATATTTTTACAACAGAGGTATAAGAAGTGCTTCTAGTTCCTAAAAACTGGGAAGATAGAAATGCATGGAACAGCC
>RZYK01000347.1 GCA_009930355.1 Campylobacterota bacterium
CCGGCTCTGGGTACTTGATAATCAAAACCCTAATTGATAATTAATCGGTTAGGGTTTAAATTTTCGATTTGTTCCCAAATTGTTCCCAAACAGCATTTGTTTTATTAATCAATCTGTATAACCATTGATCACAACCGAAAAATTTATTGAAGTTTTCTGTATTGCCGACGTTTTTTGTACAGAATATGAGAATGAAATCCGGAATCATCAACTTCAAGCAGGTGACATGACGAAAAGGGTGAATTGCTGCATTGGTGGCATTTTGTTGCTTTTCCAAAAAGCCTTCAATCAAATTTGAAGTGGAGAAGTCAACTCAATTAACCAATTGGGGATAAATTGTTATCCCGAACTCACGTTAATCGTTTTTTACTGAAATTTTACCATGTCCGCTAACTGTAAAAAGTAGTCGTTAGACCAAATCTCCAACTCTTTCGTACTTTTTAGGAATCGGGCTACATCTTCTTTAACCATCTCAATATCTGTTGTGGCAAGTCGCTCTTTTAGTTGATTGATAAACTCTTCTTTACTCATTTCGATACCGTCAAATTGCTTGATTCGCTCTTGCAAGTGACTGAAGTTCAGTTTTACGCCACGTCTTACATACCATTCAAAATCGCACCAGTCGCGCCCTTTTACCCTTTGTTTCCATTTTCTGAATACTAAAGCGTGCATTTTACCGGCATACAAATCCGATAAAACAAAGCAGCGTGTCATAAATGAGTATGGGAGCAACAATAATTTTTGTTCGGTATCAAATTTCATTGGTGGGTCAATATCCACTTCTATTTTGATTTTGACAGATTTATCGGTTTGAAATTTCAGATCGTAAACCGCTGTATTGTCTTTTAAAAAAGCAGATTCCACCCGCCCGAATGTTCTTTTTTCTTTCTTTGAAATAACAACATCCTTTCCCGTGGCACTGAATTCATTGATGATTGACGGAAAAAACTCTTCGAGTCGAAAATCGTTATTTGGAGCGATAAGTGAAAAATCCATATCTTCCGAAAAACGCTCCATCCCATGGAAAATACGCAAACAAGTACCACCGTAAAACGCAGCTTTATTGAAAAATCCGCCGCGATAAAGCCCTGCAAGTGTAATTTCCTGCATCACTTCATAAGTGGCATTTGTCAGTTCGCTTTGTTTATTTATCTCATAACGAGCCAACATTTGGTCGAATATACTCATCGCTTCAGCAGTTTTATAAGGTTATTTATCTCGGATTTTTTCTTACTTACATGGGCACATTGCTCAAAAACAGTTGCATCCATTTTATAAAATTCGTCCATATCAAAGCGTATATCTTCCTCTAAGTAGACTTCGATATTTTTTACATACCTGAGCCGCAATTGGGGCGTGTAAACAATTAAATCACACAGTGCTTTTTCGGGCGAAGCTATCAGATAAGCACAGTCATTATCCACGACTTGACGAACACCGATTGAATAATAATCGGAAGTACAATGTATGTATTCAAATCGTCCGATGCTATTATTGTATATTTTCGCCGTCTTAAATGTAAGTGAAGTTGTGGTATGAACGCTTTCGGGGATAAGTCCATAATGACGAAGCGCGGCTTGCATCGACACATAAGAAGGTCCATAAAGATGGTTAGCGATTAACTCCACAGAAAGTAATTGATTGGAAACCATTGGGGAAACAACGTATAAACCCTTTTTCAGCCTTATCAAACTACCTTTCTGTTCAAGATTTGCAATCTTCTTTTGGGGATATTTATAAGAGGTAAAAAGAGTTTCCAATACTCCCACATCAACCGGTACTGTTCCAAATTGCTTTAGT
>RZYK01000078.1 GCA_009930355.1 Campylobacterota bacterium
CACAATAAGATGGATTAGAAAGATTATGTTAAAATACCTTTAATAAATATTTCAAGGATATATAGATGCAAAGAGCCGTTTTAATGACATCACATGAACAATATTTGGAATGATGATACGTTTTTTGTTACTAAAGATATCTATTTTGATTTTAAACATGCAAAGTTTGTCAATCATGATGAAGAAGTGATCTTAGGCAGAAAAGAGGCGTTATTGCTCAAATTGCTCTTTATGAAGTCTCATCATGTTGTCTCTTCCCATGAAATTGAGTACTATGTTTACCAAGATGAAGCGGTCAGTGAAGAGCGCATCAGGTCATTAGTCCGGCAGCTACGGGCTAAACTGCTACCATTTCATTTTGTCGAAACAGTCAAAGGTGAGGGGTACAGAATAGCCAATGTTAAAGTAGAAGAGCCGACTCAGACACCTGTGAATACCATTATGAAATTTTGTTTACCTTGGTTATCAATGGCTGATTGCTGCCTTCTTCTTCTCTAAGACAAAGGATATACGAAGAGATAATAGGCTCTCTTACTCATTTTTTATGAAGTTCGAGTAATCAATTTTGATTTGGTAACCAATGCCATTGATATTTTCAAAAAAGTCAATTTGGCAAATTTCTCTGATGCGATAAATGACCATTTGAAGTTTTTTGAGATTAATCTCATCGTCCCAAAGCATTTCATACAGTTTTTCATAACTGACACAACTATTTTTATGGTCGCAAAGGGTTTGAATAAGTTTTAAGCCGTTAGGACCAATTTTGATAATCTCGCCGTTTTTATACAGTAAATTGGTCTCATGGTTAAAATAAAAGCCCCCGACAATTTTGCTGATTTTTGTAGTGTTGCCATTTTTTTGTTTGCCATTAAGCAGAGAAATTGTAGCGACAATTTCGCGTTCATTGTAAGGTTTTATAATGTACCCATCGGCTTTAGCATCCATCGCGTAACTGATCATTTCATCATCCGCATACGCTGTTGTAAAGACAATCGAACATGTACTGATGTTACGAATATCAATGGCAACTTCGCATCCACTTTTTGCACCTTTGATCATGATATCCATGAGAACTAAATGCGGATTGTACTTGCGAATACTAGAAAGTGCGTCCATGCCGTTATCGACAATATCAACAACGCTCCAGCCCTTTTTCTCTAAAATCATTTTGAGGTATTCGGCTGCTATAAGTTCATCTTCCACAATCAATATTTTATACATTCGCACTTCTCTTATACATTATTTTGTAACACAATCCATTTTTATATGAAATTTTTAAAACACCTTTTAACTGCTTCACGTTTAGATCAACCAATTTTAGGCCAAAATTTTGCTTTTCGTTACCATCATATCCGACGCCATTGTCAAAGTAAGTTAATAAAATATGATTTTTATGGCTATTTAAAACGATAATAATTTTTGGATAAGGGACCTCTTCGAATGCGTATTTAAAGCTATTGGTGACGAGTTCATTGATGATGAGCCCTATAGGAATGATTTCATTCAGTGAGAGGTCTATCTCTTGAGATTTAAAAATAATTTTCACACGATCATTGATCGTGCTTTGAATGTTCAAATACAATTTTTCGATAAAACGTTTTGCATTGACCTTCTCAAGGTCACTGGAAACGTAGAGCATGGAATGAACCATCGCCATAGCATCGATTCTGCATTTGCTTGCTTGAATAGCCTCTTTCGTTTTTTCATCTTCTTGTTCTGCTTGTATGGCAAGCATTGAAGAGACAATGTTAAGATTGTTTTTGACCCTATGGTGTATTTCATTATACAGTAAGTCTTTTTTATAATTGGAGTTAATCAGCCTTTTATAGGCATCAATACGTGTCGTTTCATAATATATCGCAAAGATAAACGTAATCAACAAAATAGATAAAAAATTAGGAATAGCAACATCATTATTGAGAAATTCACTGGCATCAAAAGCCTCTTTATAGTAAAAGAGCAGGAGAAAAATGAGAAGAAAATAGCTTGCACTAAAGATAAGTCCACGCTTCCAACTAAAGAGCGAAAAGGTTGCTAAGATAGGGGTCCCCTGAGAAAACGGAATATATAGTACGCTAAGAGAATTTCACCACTCTTAAAGGTCGAAATTTACCATCTTTAAGTTTCGAACTCTTTTTCCAGACATAGTCACCCGTTAAATTGATGTGTTCCCAACCTAATGGTGACAAATATTGGAGTAGCGAATCATCGATTGTTTCTCCTTTATTCTTCAGCGCATTTACTGCGCGTTCCAAATAAACTGTATTCCAAAGCACAATTGCAGATGTTAAAAGTGTCAACCCGCTGGCACGATAACGCTGTTGATCGAAGCTTTTATCCCGTATTTCTCCAAGTCGATTGAAAAATACTGCACGAGCTAACGCGTTTCTTGCTTCGCCTTTATTAAGTCCTGCTTGTACACGGCGTCGTAGTTCAATACTTTGCAACCAATCCAGAATAAAAAGTGTCCGCTCAATTCGACCTAATTCTCTTAATGCTACTGCTAAACCATTTTGTCTTGGGTAACTTCCTAGTTTTCGTAACATCAAGGAAGCGGTAACAGTACCTTTTTTAATTGAACCAGCCAAACGTAAAATTTCATCCCAATGCATCTGAATATTCTTGATTCCGAGTGTTCCGCCAATCATAGGTTTCAGAGCATCGTATTTCTTTTCATTATCAGGAATATATATTTTAGTATCTGCTAAATCCCTGATTCTTGGAGCAAAACGAAACCCAAGTAGATGCATCAATGCAAATACATGATCAGTAAATCCTGCGGTATCGGTATAGTGTTCTTCAATTCGCAAATCTGATTCGTGATAAAGAAGCCCGTCTAGCACATAAGTTGAGTCACGCACACCAACATTGACTAATTTTGCACTGAAGGGTGAGTATTGATCAGATATATGGGTGTAAAATAATCTTCCAGGTTCGCTTCCGTATTTTGGATTGATATGACCAGTACTTTGAGCTTTGTTGCCGGCACGAAAACGCTGACCATCTGACGAAGAGGTTTTGCCATCTCCCCAGTTTAGGGCAAAAGGATGTTTCAGCTGTGCATTGGTTAGTTCACCTAATGCTTGCGAATAGGTTTCATCGCGTATATGCCAAGCCTGTAACCATGATAGTTTTGCATAGGTGGCGCCAGGACACGATTCCGCCATCTTTGAGAGACCAAGATTAATCCCATCAGCAAGTATTGCCGTTAAAAGAAGGGTTTGGTCTTTAGCTATTTGATCGTTTTTAATATGAGTAAAATGTCGGCTAAATGCTGTCCAAGCATCGACTTCTATCAACAGTTCTGTGATTTTTACATGAGGAAGTAATGTAGCAGTATTTTGAACTAGAGATTGCGCATTTTCAGGGAAAATGGCATCAAAAGGTGTAATTTTTAGACCATTATTAGTGATTATTGCATCGGGCAGTTCGTTTGATTCTGCCAGCATATTAACTGTATTTAAACTCTCTTCCAACTGAGCTAAGCGCTGGTTAATGTAGCGTTCAAAGTCGGTATTGACACTTATTCCCAGTTTATCTGTTTCTTTTAATGACGAATACGTATCGACAGTCAAAAGATATGCATCGAAATCCTTAAATTGCCGTGACCCTTGCACCCATATATCACCAGAACGAAGAGCATTTTTAAGTTCGGTTAGCAGGCATAGCTCATAGTTGCGACGATCTATCCCCTCAGGGGTAAATACTAACTTACTCCATCTACGCCGCACAAATCCTGTCGGAGCATCATCTGGAATTTTTCGAGTGTTGTCCAAATACAGTTTTCGTAATAATTCAATACCCTGCAAAAGCTCTTCAGCAGAAGGTGCTGCGCGGAGTTTCAATATACTAAGAAACTCTGGGACATATCGTCTAAGAGTAGAATAATTTTCAGCAATGCGATGTATAAAATCAAAATCTTCACTTTTAGCTAAGCGACCTGCTTCATTAACGCTTTGGGTAAAATCATCCCACGAAATAATCGATTCGATTGCCATAAAAGGATCTTTTCCTGTCTGTTTTGCATCCAATAGAACTTGTCCTATTCTATTGTAGAGCCGCACCTTGTCATTGATTGCCTTGCCTGAGGATTGAAACTCCTTCTCATGTTTATGTTTTGCTGTATTGAAGAGTTTACCGATAATTTTATCGTGCAATTCAATAATCTCATCGGTTAGTGTTGCCATCGCTTCGATCACTAATGCTACCAATGTAGCATAACGCCGGCTAGATTCAAATTTTGCCAAGTTTGTCGGTGTCATCTGCCCACTTTCACGGGCCATTTTTAATAATCGATTCTGATGAATACTTCGCTCAATTCCCAATGGTAAATTTATATCATGAAGCAGTTGTAACCGTTCAATGTGTTCAAGCATTGTCTTTGAATTGGATTTCATAGGTGATTGGCGAAGCCATGCAAGATAGGTCATAGAGGAATCCGGTCTTATTTTTAAAAGCTTATCAAGCTGTTGGCGTTGCTGGTGTGTTAAAGGATCACTTAGTTGGAAATAGATATCTCGATTCGCTCGTGTAATCGCTTCGGCACACATACGCTCTATAACATTATTGGCAGGCAACAATATATTTTTTAGGCGAAGGTTTTCAACCAATGTAGAGGCAATGACTATCCCCTTATCTGTTCGCTCTGCAACACTGTGAAGCTCGTCAATCATTTCATTGTAGCGTTTCATGCTAAAAAGCTCGAAGCCAAACAGATTTTGCAGTTCCAGCAAATATTCACGCCTTGTTTCCTGGCGACGTCCATACGCCCTCCAAAGCTCAGATGAAATTTCAAGCTGACCGGCAAGATGCTCAAGAAATATTTGTGGAAGTGACTGTTCAGTTGAAATTGCAATTCCAGGATAACGCATGCAACACAATTGAACAGCAAATCCAAGCCTGTTGGCTGCACCTCTATGCTGACGAATAATAGAGAGATCAGTTTCACTTAGGGTGTAGTACCGGATTAATTCTTCTTCAGATTCAGGAATGGAAACTAAACTATCTTTTTCGGAAGCGGTTAAAATTGATCGACGTGGCATAGTTATTCCTCTTACAAACGGTGGTTTTTGAGAATAGAAATTTTAGAAGTTCAATCCCCCTAAAATAGGGCTAAACTTTTTCTCAAAAACTATTCTTGAATTTAATTCTAAATATACTATACTTTTTATGAGTTTTAAGAATTTTATGAAGTAAATACTATAGTTTAGTAGATATGTTATTAAGAATAAGATATAATATACTTGGATTAAATCTAAAGAAAAGGATATAGAATGTTAACCTATGGTGTAACCGATATTCAAAACAAGCCCTCTTTAATGAAAATGATGGATGTAGCAGAAATTATCGATCGAAGAGCACACACGACTGTGGGATATTTTATCTCCTCAAAATACGAAAAATTTATCTTGCCTCTTATTGAAAAAATCAATAAAGAAGAGAAGCTTGCAAAACTGCATAAACTGAAACATCATCAGGATTTAGAATTTGCAGAGATAGGGGTTGATGATGGAATTAAATAGAGGTGATATCGTCATTGTCAATCTTTACCCTAAAAAAGGGGATGAAGTAGGAAAAATAAGACCGGCGGTTATTATCTCTGGCGATGATGAAAATGCTATTTTAGATACCGTGATTCTCATGCCACTTTCAACCGATCGTATTGATAATATGACCCCTTATAGAATGAGAATTGTTGCACGCGAAGGGCTTAAAGAGGATTCCGATATTTTAATCAATCAAATACGAGCTCTTTCCAAAGCGAGAATCAAAGAAAAAATTGCCAAAATTACATCGGCAGAATACGATGCAATCATCCAAAATTTGTGTAAAAACTTCTAATAGGATAGAACGATGCTCATTGGCTATGCACGCGTATCAACCACGGATCAAAATCTCGCTTTACAAAAAGAGGCGTTAGAAAAAGCTGGATGCGAAAGTATTTATGAAGATACCATTAGCGGAACTAGAGCTGAACGTCCTGGGCTTGCGAAAGCATTTGAGATGCTACGAAGTGAAGATGTCCTTGTTGTTTGGAAACTCGATCGTCTTGGACGAAGTGTTAAAAATCTCATCACGCTTGTTGAGGAACTAAATGCTAAGAGCATTCATTTTAAAAGTCTTACCGATTCTATTGATACCAGTACGCCCTCAGGCCGGTTCTTTTTTCATGTCATGGCAAGTTTAGCGCAGATGGAGCGAGAACTCATTGTTGAGCGTACCCGCGCAGGATTAGAAGTAGCGCGTGCGCTTGGGCGTACAGGAGGAAGAAAAAGAAGTATGACTGACTCTAAAATTGCTTCTGCTAAACGTCTTCTTGCCAGTGGTGCGCCACCTCGAGATGTCGCTAAAGATCTTGGAGTATCCCTCGCAACCCTATATCGTTGGATTCCTGCTTCAAATTAAGAAGTTCATTTCTCTTAACGTACTATATATTCCGTTTTCTCAGGGGAGCCCTGGTACACTCAATCTCAAACACTCCTATCGTTATCAGAATTTTGATCATTATTTGATTGATAAAACAGCATGGATAAACCATAGAGAGGAAATATTAGCACTCAATGATATGCAACATTTGAAAGAGATGGAACTATTTTTGGAGCCTATCCGACATAAACTCCATCAATCGTATACCACGACAAACGAACGTATTCGTAAAGAGCTTAACACCGATTTCACATCAACCGCTGATTCATTTTATTTGAAAACACCGTGCGTTGTAAAAGAAGATGAGGATGATACAATTGGCACGTATCTGCCTCATGAGAGTTGCCTTTCCATCATTGATATCCTTGGATCGATCAACCATATTACTGGTTTTTCTGAACATCTCAATCATTTTAATCCGGCTGTTAAAAATAAAGTAGATAGCCATTTACTCTTTGCGGCAATCTTGGGATATGGTTGCAATATTGATGTCTCAAAAATGGGTAAAATTTCCAAAGGCATTAATCAAAACCAGCTTGATACTGCCAAAATATGGTACTTTACTGAGGAAAATACCATAGAAGCAAATAACCGTATTATAGAATTCATGAACAATCTGCACATTATCAAACTACTCAAGCACGATCAAGAGATTAATCATACCGCCAGTGACGGTCAGAAGTTCAATATGAAAAGCTCGATAGACTCTATGAATGCGGGGTACTCCTTCAAATATTTCGGCACCGCTAAAGGGGTCAGCGTATATACCTTTATTGATGAAAGTCATCGTCTATTTTACTCCACCGTCATCAATGCAACGGAAAGGGAGAGTGGCTATGTAATCGATGGACTCATGCATAACGATGTCGTTAAAAGCGATATCCACTCAACGGATACCTATGGGTTTAGCGAAGTCATTTTTGGATTGACCCATTTGCTCAGTTTTTCTTTTGCTCCAAGGATTAAAAATTTTAAGCATCAACAACTATACAGCTTCAGCAGCGTAAAAGAGTGTCAGCAATTAGGCTACACACTACTGCCGAAACATAAAATAAACGTTGAACTGATTCAGGAACACTGGGATGATATCCTCCGGTTTATCGCCACCATCAAAACGAAAAAAACGACGGCATCTCAGCTATTGAGACGGCTAACCTCATATTCACGCCAACACCGTCTCTATGCTGCGCTTAAGGAGTTTGGAAAAATAATAAAAACAGACTTCTTGTTAACCTACATCGATGATGTCGAGCTTCGACAAAGGATCGAAAAGCAACTCAATAAGGTAGAAAATTCCAACAAATTCTCCAAAGCGGTATTTTTCGGTAACAACTCCGAGTTTCAAGTCGCTACCGCAGAAGAACAAAACATTGCCAACAACTGCAAACGTCTTATCCAAAACGCCGTCATTCTCTGGAATTATTTGTATATGAGCCAAAAAATAAAAGACTCCAAAAATGCAGAAGATCGAGAACGGATCATCAAAGCAATACAAAACGGTTCTATCGTTCACTGGAGCCATATCAATTTTTATGGAGAGTATGACTTTACACGTCTTGATAAGCGTCACGAGGAATATTTCAATGTTGATGCGCTCAAGAACCTTGACATTTCACGCTGAACGATTTAAACTATACGCAATAAAAATCAAGCTGGGGAAAGTACAATGGAAAACTTTCGTGACAACAATTACGGATATCCTCTTCCCTCGGCAGTCATTGAACTGATTGAAGAGTTCGAAGAAGATGAAGACGAAGAAAAAATGGAATGTCTAGGTAAGATCCTCGATCAATGTGACCATACTGACCTTCGCATTCTTGGTGATTATGAGAAGCTTTCACACATTGTTGAAGACTACTTCGAAATGCTTTATGAGCCAGATATTCTCTTAACGAAATTGGTCGATTACGCTCGTTGGGGAAGATTCTAAAGGTTGTTTTGTTGCCATAATTGCTTTAAAAACTACGCCATTGACTTATAGATAAACATTGAGTACAATTATCCTATGGAAATAGCTGAAACCACCATATTTACTCGTGAAATCACCCGTATTCTTCCCGATGAAGAATATCAAGAGCTTCAAGCTTTTTTAGTGGAACACCCTAAAAGCGGAGTGGTGATCAAAGGATCAGGCGGATTGCGGAAAATCCGCTGGGCAATCAAAAACAGTGGAAAAAGTGGTGGCATTCGAAATATATACTATTATCATGAGGAAAACAGTCTTATTCTTATGATCTATGTGTATGAAAAAAGTAAAACATCCGATTTAACGCCAAAGCAAATCGAGATGCT
>RZYK01000348.1 GCA_009930355.1 Campylobacterota bacterium
CAGATGGAACAGATGAAAAAGCTTGGAAGTATGAAGTCTTTGATTGGGATGATTCCAGGACTCTCTTCGGTTGCAGGAAAGCTTCAAGATGTAGATATGGAAAACTCTGTGGAGATGAAACGTATTAAAGCGATGATAGGCTCCATGACGAAAAAAGAGAGAGAAGATCCAGAATTACTCAATAACAGTCGAAAAAGAAGAATTGCAGAAGGTTCAGGACTTTCGCAAGTGGAAGTCAATCGCTTCTTAAAACAATTTGGAAATGCAGCGAAAATGGCAAAGAAATTTTCAGGCAAAAAAGGAATGCAGGACTTACAAAATATGCTTGCACAAAATAAACACGCACACCTTCGTTAAGGTGTGACGGTTTATATCTACATGTAATCTTTACATGTAAATCTAAGCCGTACAAACAAAATTTTAAGGAGACCATAAAAATGGCAACAGTTGTAAGATTAACACGAATGGGTAGAAATAAAGCACCGTTTTACAGAATTGTCGTAACAGACAGTAGAAAAAAACGTGATGGTGGTTCAATTGAGACGATTGGTTACTATAACCCACTAAGCAACCCTCAAACAATTAAAGTAGATGAAGAGAGACTTGCTTATTGGAAAAGCGTTGGCGCAAAGCTAAGTGACAGGGTTGCAAAAATCACTGGTAAATAGTCATGATTGAGAAATTTCTCGAAGAGTTTGCCAAACTTTTGGTAGACAATCCAATGGGTGTTAGAGTTGAGAGAAGTGATGTTGATGGAACATTTTGTGAAGTAGTTATCTATGCCGATAAAATTGACACAGGTAAATTAATTGGCAAAGATGGGAAAATGATTAATTCGCTCAAAACACTTATTTCTGGATGTAAAGCGAAAGACGGTATCTCTTATCGAGTGACGGTCAAAGCAAACGATGAATAATCAATCTACACTCATTGAAGTCGCTCAAGTTGGGCGACTTGTGGGTCTTAAAGGGGAGTTGAAGCTGCATCTTCAGTGTGATTTTCCTGAACAATTTAAAAAAGGCAAAACGTTTACCACTCAAAAAGGGGATACGCTTGAAGTCCTTTCTTATAATAGTGTGCGAGAGTTAATCTCTTTTGTTGGGTATCAAGAAAGAGAATTGGCAGCAAAGCTTGTCAATACTATTCTTTACACATCGCAAGAGGCTTCCATGAAAGAGTGCGCCCTTAAAGAGGGTGAGTTTTTTTGGTTTGATATGATTGATGCGCATGTGCTTGATGCAGATGGTACACTTTTGGGAATTGTGCAAGAGATTGAACGCATTGCCAATACAGATTATTTGGTGATAAAAACGGATAATGCGTTATTGGAAAAAGGGTATGCCAAATCCTTTTATATGCCTTATATTGAGCGCTATATTTGTGCGTTTGATAAAGTGCGTAAAGAAGTACACAGTCAAGATGGTTTGGGCATTTTGGAGAACTCTTAATGCAGTTTTCCTATGTGACACTTTTTGAAGGGTTGATTGCTTCTTATTTTGAAGATTCAATTTTAAAACGTGCCATTGCAAAAGGGCTTTTAGAAATTACTTTTTTGAATCCTAGAGATTATACAAAAAATAAACACGGCAAGGTAGATGATTATCAGGCCAGTGGTGGAGCAGGACTCGTTCTTTTTCCTCAACCTTTATTTGATCTTTTGCGGAGTATGAAAGAAAAATCGCCTCATGCATATATTATTTTTCCTACACCCGCAGGAAAGCTTTTTACGCAAAATGATGCTAAAAGGCTTGCGCATAAAGAGCATTTGGTTTTTGTAAGTGGTCGTTAT
>RZYK01000349.1 GCA_009930355.1 Campylobacterota bacterium
TAATCAAATGGAAGATATCGAAGCCTTAAAGTTCTTGTATGCAAAAATGCTCAAAACGAAGGATAACGAAGAGTTACTCTCCATTATGAACGAATAAGAGTAGTGCAAACTTTGTTTTGCACTGCTTCTTACTAAAAAACCAAAAGGTTATAACGTGCCACATCAAGTTCTTGCTCTTAAATACCGCCCCTCTTCTTTTGATACACTCATTGGTCAAGAAGCTATTACCCAAACACTTTCCTCCGCCCTTAACCAAAACAGGCTTTCTCATGCTTACCTCTTTTCAGGGCTTAGAGGAAGTGGTAAGACGTCGACCGCACGTATTTTTGCCAAAGCTTTGGTATGCGAACAAGGGCCCAATGCCACACCGTGTGATGTCTGTGAGCATTGTTTAAGTGCGAATGAAAACCGTCATATTGATATTATTGAGATGGACGCCGCATCGAACCGTGGTATTGATGACATTCGTGAACTCATTGAAAGCACCAAATACAAACCCTCCTCTGCTCGCTTTAAAATTTTTATTATTGATGAAGTGCATATGCTCACTACACAAGCATTTAATGCCCTTTTAAAAACCCTTGAAGAACCACCTAGTTATGTAAAATTTATTTTAGCAACGACAGACCCTTTAAAATTGCCTGCTACCATCTTATCCCGTGCGCAACACTTTCGTTTTAAACAAATTAAACAAAATGACGTCATTAATCACCTCTGCCACATCTTAAATTTGGAAAAAATTGAATACGAAAAAGAGGCACTTGAAATGCTTGCGCGCGCAGGAAATGGTTCACTGCGTGATACATTAACCCTTTTGGATCAAGCGATTATTTACTCTAAAGGCTACATCACGCCTGAGCATGTTGCAACCATGTTAGGACTTTTAGATCCTAAACAACTTGAAACGATTTTTAGTGCCATTTTAAATGGTCATAAGAATGAACTCTTAGCCCTGATTAAAGAGCTTGAGAGCTATGAATGCGAAGTGGTAATTGATGAGTTGATTGCCTATTTGAAAAATGCTTTTTTTGAGCAAGACAAACGCTTTTCTACCCTTTTATATGAACGCTTTTTCAAAATTTTAAGTGAAGCAAAAAGCTTACTTTACATTAATGCGAACAACGGTTTTGTGCTTTCATTAGTGCTTTTTAAAATGATCGAAGCCACCAATATTAAAACCATTGAAGAGATGATAGATTCACTGGAAAATGAAAAATTCAGACTTCCTAGCAAATCCCTTCACACAGAAGAAGAGACAATCCCCCATGAAAGAGTAGAAGAGTCATTAAGCGATACATCTTTACATGTAAACGACCATGGGCTCACGCCAGAAATACTTTTTTCACGTCTGTGTGAAAAACTCATGGATCGTAATGTGGAGTTAGGAGAATGCTTTAAAAATCACATTCGTTTTGAAAATTTCAGCGACCATACGCTCACATTAAATTCAACGGCAAAAGATGAGAGTGGAAAAATTCTCAAAAATAACTCAGCCATTATTCGCCATTTTGTGCAAGATACGTTTGGTTTTGAAACCACTATTCACATCACAAAAGTAGAACCAGAGCTTTCTCTACCAATCCAAGATAAAATCTCGCTAGAAGAGCCTCAAAGTGCTTCTATGATTGAAAATATAGAGTTTGAACAGAATCCACAAAGTGAAAGTTGCGCCACAGGAAATTTATTAGCAGATCAAAAAGAGTATGATGCCACGGATGTGCTCAAAACACCTTTTATTCAACGTGCCACAGAGCTTTTTGAGCCTAAGAAAATTCAAATTCAACAA
>RZYK01000350.1 GCA_009930355.1 Campylobacterota bacterium
TCGTGGTCGTGGTCGTGGGAAACATGGGTGTGCGTATGCTCATCTTGTGCATGATGGTGGTGTTCATTTTTGGCATTGACTGGAACGATAGGTTCACACCTTGAGCAACAACTTTGCGTTGACTCACAGCTTTTGGGTTCTTTAGAAAACGGCATGCTCAAATCCTCGTGGTTCTAGTATATGCTCTAAGCCTTGATTGAAAATCGTTTTAATGTGTTCATCATCCAAGGAGTAAAAGACAACCTTTCCCTCTTTGCGGTGTTTGACCAACCGTGCTTGACGAAGGACACGAAGTTGATGTGAGATGGCAGATTGGCTCATACCTAAAAGCACAGCAATGTCGCAAACGCACAGTTCTGCTTCAAACAGTGCTGAGATAATCTTAACCCGTGTGGTATCTCCAAAGACCTTAAAAAGCTCCGCCAAATCGTAAAGCTTCTCCTCTTGTGGCATCTTTTTTTTAACGATTTCAATAAGATTTTCATGCAAAATATCGCAACTGCAAAATTCATCACCCATAGAATCTCCTTTCTACTTATAGTTGTACATATGAACAATTATTCATATGTTAGAGCAAGGTAGATTATAAAAGCCTTAAAGTGAGAGTCAAACTCAAAATGTTTTACATGTAAAGAGAACAGAGCTGAAGGTGTTGAATAATGGTGTCTTTGAAGATAGGTATTATTTTTTATTCTATAGGTTTGAAAAACTCGCAAATATCAATATTTAAAATAGAGGCAATTCGAATCAAATGTTCTATATTAAAATGCTTTCTTTTATAAAAACGTTCTGCACTGGCAACGATTGAAACACTTTTGTGTCCCAATTTAAGAGATAAATCTAATTGACTCATGTTCCTCTCTTTTCTAAATTTTGCAACATTCTTACCAATTTGTTGGTGAATGTGTTCGATATCAATCAAATTCATGTTGTATAGCCCTATAGAACTTTTTTTGAAAAGATTAGCTTGTGAATAAATTCTTATCAATCATTTATAGAACCTAGCGCTATAGAGCTTTAATTTTAAGCTTATAATCTGTATAATTCATATACAAATTTGTTCTGAAGGATAATGATGAAAAAACATCTTATTGTTGCTTCTTTAGCGGCATTAATAGTTTCAAGTGCATTTGCTGGAAAACCAGGTGATGTAGGTGTTAGTTTGGAGTTTGGTGGATTAAAAAGTGATGCAACTGCCAAAGTTGATGGTATCTCTTCTGATGGTGATATTCATACAACATATGAAGCTTTAAGAGCAGGGAAGTATTTTGATTTTGGTCGAATTGGTGGAAGTTTAGGGTATATCAATGAAGATGATGGCACAGATGGAAAATTTGTTGCTATCAATTATGACTATATGTTCTATAATAAATCACAATTTACTCCTTTTGTTGGTGCTTCTGTTGCTTATAATTGGAATGAGGCAAATTATAATATTAAACATAATGGTTTGACGTATGGTCCAGAAGTAGGCGTTGTATACGATGTAACAAAAGAGGTCGAATTAGAATTGGGTGCTCGATACTTAAAAAGTAATGTAGATGGCTCAAAAAATGTTTCAGGACATCGCGTGTCTCTTGATGTGGATTCTTCTGTCCAATATTATATGGCAATAGGCTATAAATTTTAATATTATAAAACCATCATGTAAATGTGATGGTTTTATAAAACTAGATTTACAAGTAAAGTTTTGTTTACCAAAATTTTTAGATATTAAAGAAATTTAAAAATGCTTTTTTGGTAAGTTTCAGGAAACTTTATGTACTATCTCTTAT
>RZYK01000351.1 GCA_009930355.1 Campylobacterota bacterium
GATGTTCAGCCCTGTGCACGCCAACTTTTTGGTCAATACAGGAGGGGGAACATTTGAAGAAGCATTTGCGCTCATCACGGAAGTCAAAGCAGAGGTTTTCAAGCGTTTTAGTGTGGAACTTGAAGAGGAAATTATTATCCTCTAATCTTTACATGTAAAACATATCTTTGGAGGAACTACGCACTTTTAAATCCTCTAAACTTACAAAAGCCCCTTTCTTATACGCCTCCACACCACATCGACCAATCATCGCCGCATTATCGGAGCAAAACTCCATCTTAGCGGTGTATAATAGTGCTTTTTTAGAAGCGCAAAAGCTTTCAAGTTCACCTCTTAAATAGAGATTTGCACTCGCTCCACCTACCACACCAAAATGCTCCACTTTTCGCTCTTTATACGCTTTTTTAATTTTTTGCAGAAGATGCGCAACGGCAACACGTTGAAACGAAGCACAGATGTCACACAAGGTTTGCTCATCCATAGGTGCGTGTGCTTCAATGCAAAGCCTCACCTGATTTTTAAGCCCCGAATAACTAAACGCCAATAAAGAGGATGATGTTCCTTGTAGAGGAACGGTAAAATCAAAGCGTTTAGCATCACCTCTTTTGGCATAACTCTCAATAACCGCACCCGCAGGATAAGCAAGTCCTAGCATTTTTCCTACTTTATCAAAACTCTCACCAAAGCTATCATCCATAGTGCTTGCTAGCAATTCAATGTGCTCTAAACTCTTTACATGTAAAAGCTGTGTATGCCCGCCAGAAACAAGCAAAACATCCATAGGGAAACGTGTTTCATCTTCAATAAATAAAGAACAGATATGTCCTTTAAGATGGTTAATCCCAAGCAAAGGAAGCCCCAGCGCTACGCTGAGTGCTTTTGCCATACTCACGCCTTCCACCAAACTAACTGAAAGCCCTGGTTCGTTGGTTACAGCAATTGCTTTAAGCTCTGAAAAATAGGCGTGTGCCTCTTCTAAAATCTTAGGCAATGTCACCGCATGAAGCCGTGCGGCAAGTTCTGGAACAACCCCACCGTATTTGGCATGTTCCGCGTCTTGAGAAATCTTTTTGTGAAAAAGCAGTTTTTTATCATCAATGCGTGTAATCGCAATAGAGCTATCATCACAGCTACTTTCAATACTTAAAATCATGAGACAATCTTTATATGCCACGGCTCAAAACGCACACCATCACCATTGCCGATGGTGTACCGCATGGAGACATACGAGAGTTTTTGTAACTGCCAGAATTCCTGTGTACGTGCGAAGTTTGCCGTAAAATTTTGGTGACCCCACCCTTTTTTACCCACATCAAAATCGCCTATAGAATGGTAAGAATAGGCAGGAGGAACAAGGGAACGTGAAGCTACCGTAATATTACCCTTTTCACTCTCAATTTTTTCAAGATGCAAACAGAGTTGTTTCACCATACTGCGAACACCTGATGTTAAAATTAAGGACTCTCCCACATCTTTAATCAAACGCTCTAGCAAGGGCGCATAATCGCCAAAAACATAATGCCCTGTTCCACTAATTTTAATCACATCTTTTCTATTAATCGTGTCACTGATACGTTCAATTGTTTTTTTACCATTAAAGCCATAAATACGTGGATCTGCATAAAAAACCTCTTCGATATAGGCAAGTTCTGCTGCGGTAAATGGCTCAACTTTTGAATACCCTTTTGCAATTTTAAGGGTTTCATCCAAAGAGATGAGATTAAAATTGGCATGCCCTACAATGCTCTCAACCAAATTGAGTTTTTTAAGC
>RZYK01000352.1 GCA_009930355.1 Campylobacterota bacterium
CTTAAGAACCGCTTGTTTTAGCAAATCCAATGCTTCTTTTGTATCGTTATAATCTTTTAACAAAAATATTTCCAGCCATATTTTTCCCGGGTAAGCTTTTCGTAAATCGACCAGACCCTGAATATACGCTTCAATTTTTATACTTGATTCCGGCCGGTCGATACGTTCAAAAACCGATTGACTTGCGGCATCTAAGGAGGGTAGGATTACATCGGCCGGTAACAGCTCATTTCTCACCTTTGGATCCGGGAACAACGTTCCGTTGGTTAAAACAGCGGTTTTTATTTGCGGGTAATTCTTCTTGATAAAATGCAAAACATCACCTATGCGACTATTGAGCGTTGGTTCGCCCGAACCCGAAAAGGTAATATAATCAATAGTGGGTTTAGTGCGCATAAAATGGGTTAATTCATCAATCACCTTATCGTATTTTACATACTCCATACGATCAACAGTGAGTTTTGTGGTTTTGCCAACTTCGCAATACACACAATTCAATGAGCAAACTTTTTTGGGAATCAAATCGATTCCGAGTGACATTCCCAATCGACGCGAAGGCACCGGACCAAATAAATATTTATACATCTTTCTGTAAACTTAAAACAAAAATCAGAAAACTATATTATTAATAATCAATAACTTAAAATAAAAACGAAAATCTATTCGTCGACAATAATTAATTAACAACAAGGTAAAAATGCAATAAAAAAACCACAAAAATACCATAGAGTAAAGGTAATAAAAACAATTGGGTCCTAACAAATATTTTGCGTCGGAAATAACGGAACCGAAAGTATTTTCAAATCACTGAAGCTGTTTTGCTTTTACTATTCAGAAAAGCCGCATCAAAAAGAATGAATAATGTAATGCGTAGTGCGAATGATTCTCAAGGCATTGCCGAAAACATTTATGAACCATTCATTATAAACCAAAACCGCACAGGGAAAATAATAAAACAGCAATACCGTGCATTTTTCAGCTCATTTTAAAATGATTAACCAGAATCCGTATCGGTTCGGGTGGGAGGATTAACTATTGATGCGCCAACACTAACCCATTCGCATGAACCATCAGGCATACACCAAAGAAGCACCTCTACGGATTTATCGTAAAAGTAATTGTAGCGATAAAAGGCAAAAACGAAAGTTCGCACGGAACAGCGAAACCATTGGGTTATTCCTCTTTTATTTC
This sequence comes from Campylobacterota bacterium, assembly GCA_009930355.1. Taxonomy (GTDB): domain Bacteria; phylum Campylobacterota; class Campylobacteria; order Campylobacterales; family Sulfurospirillaceae; genus Sulfurospirillum. The sequence continues at coordinate 1,192 of RZYK01000352.1, forward strand.
AAAGCAGTTGCCCGATTTATCCCACACAAAAACAAGATTGGGTTTGTTATCTCTCTCCACACTGTTGACAGGATATCCCATATCCTGACATTGAGCGATGAATGATTCACGATTGGGTATTTCAAGGCAACCATGTGCAATTCCGTTATTCATTATTTCGGGGGTAACAAATAATTCGAATGCTACATGATCTTTTTGATAGAAATAAACAGGCAGTTCCTGATCGAGTCCGAAAATAGCACGGCTTAATGATGCAGATAATGTAAATTGATATTGCAATTGCATTCCGAGCATGTTTTGATAGAAATTCAGGATATCATCCCCATGATTAATATTTAGTGCAATATGGTTCAGTTTCATCTATTCCTTACCTCTTTTTTCGTTTAATAATTCTTCCCGAATCATGGTGTGGCCACATTTAGGGCATTTTTGTGTAGTGCACTTTATACCCTGCTGATGTGGCACCTTTTCGCCGCATTTTGCGCAAACACAATAGCCACCAACGCTGTATCCACCGCCGTGATTTCTTCCTCTGCCACCGCCGGTTCCTTGTCCCCTGCCGTGGCCAAAACCA
>RZYK01000079.1 GCA_009930355.1 Campylobacterota bacterium
TTGTTGTATCAGCTTTGTAAAAAACTTTTTGAAAAAGGTGTTTTCTTTCTTTTTAGAACAGCTACGCCTACATGTAAAACCAAGTATAGTGTTATTGCAAAAAGTGTTGAAGGCAATAGCAAACCTTTGCGTATCAGTGTTCTTGAAAATGGAACTATTTTACTTTTAAATGGTACACAGTATGCTGCAAAGGAACTCAAAGAGAGTTTAGAAAAATTTGATGAGTCTTCGCATGCTTCTTTTGCCACGTTAATGCAAGAACATCAGCTTTTTGATATTGAATCGAGTTGTTTTTATTTGAGTAAAATGCATGATGATCGTATTATGCACTATTCTAAAGAGCATGGAATGTTAAATCTAGTAAGCTTTCCTGTGCCTGTTTCATTTGCGGAATTGTTTGCGCGGATTGAGCAAAGTGGTGAAAGTGCTAGACGTTTAATCCAAAATTATAAAGAGCAGTTTGCGCATATTTATACTCATGCAATCAATACACCAATTCCTCAAGATGCCCCTAAAAATATTTATACTTTATGGGCAATCGTTTCTGTTGTTTTGGGTTTAAGTAAGACAGTTGAGGGTGCTGCAGAGCAATTGATTGAAAATGCAGAAGATTATGGTGGCGAGAAAGGCCCTCGTATTGATTATTATCTTGAAAAAGAGGATGCGCTGAGTGCTGATTTTGATTATGTCAGATTTGTACGCAGTGGTATAAGTTATAAACTTGCAGGTACGGATGATAATACACTCAGTTTTGGTTATATGGAAAGTTTAGCTTATTTTATTACCGATACTGCTGATGCACATCGTGAAAATTTATCTGCAAAAAATATTGCATTAGGGGGCGCTTTGTTGGGGTATAAACGCTTAAGCGAAATGGTTTTTAAAAACCTAAAACCCAATCATGCGATTTGTTTTAATCGAGAATTGCCCATTGATCAGTAGGATGCGTTTACTTTATCGGATTGAAGGTATCGTTCAAGGGGTTGGTTTTCGCCCCTTTGTCTATACCTTAGCTTTACGTTATAAATTAGGTGGGTTTGTTTTAAACAATGAAAAGGGCGTGAGCATAGAGGTAGAGGGTTTACAAGAGAGTCTAGAATCATTTGAAAAGGCTTTGTTTCAAGAACTTCCCCCGTTAGCTCGTATTGATTTTTTTTCAAAAGAAGCACTTACATGTAAGAATGATAAGTGCTTTGAAATCCACCATAGTGAAGAAGGAAAAAATAAGTCCTCTTTGGTTTTGCCCGATATGTCTTTATGTGATGATTGTTTAAAAGAACTTCATGACCCGCATAATCGACGGTATCACTATTTTTTTACTAACTGTACCAATTGCGGTCCTCGCTATTCCATTATTAAAACGGTTCCTTACGATAGACCCAATACGTCTATGTCTCCTTTTGTGATGTGCGATGCGTGTCAGAGTGAATATACCAATCCGCTTGATAGACGTTACCATGCGCAACCCATTAGTTGTTCAACGTGTGGGCCTACACTGTTTTTGCGTTCTATTTCAGGGAAGGTTCTTGCAAGTGATGAGCAAGCTTTGCAACATTTAGCTGCATTAATTCGTTCAGGAAATATTGTTGCTATGAAAGGTATGGGTGGTTTTCACTTAATATGTGATGCAAGCAATGCTGATGTGGTAGCGCGTTTGCGCGAGCGAAAAAAGAGACCTTCGAAGCCCTTTGCTGTGATGTTTAAAAATTTAGATGCCATTGAAGAAGTGTGTGAACTCACTCATCGTGAAGCAGAGGGAATTTACTCTCTTTTGCGTCCTATTGTTTTGGTGAAGCAAAATAAGAAGAGCAGACTGATTGCTCCCAATGTAGCTCCAAAACTTGATAGGTTAGGGGTTTTCTTACCTTACACACCTTTACATGTTATTTTGTTTGAGTACCTTAAAAAACCTATTGTAGCAACCAGTGCGAATCTCTCAGGTGAGCCTATTATCTATGAAGCGAATACTTTGGTCAATAAACTGAGTCATATCGTGGACTATTATTTAGATTACAATCGTGATATTATTAACTCTAGTGATGATAGTGTACTTCAGTATGTGGAAAATGAACGCATTGTGATGCGTTCATCACGGGGAATGGCACCACAAAGTTTTCGTCTTAATAGCCCAGATGAGCGAAAAATTCTTTGTGTTGGCGCACACCAAAAAAATGCCATTGCAATTTATTTAAACCATCAAATGATTATTAGTCCTTATATTGGCGATTTAGATACGATTGCTTCATGTGAGCTTTTTGAAGCAATGCTAGAGCGCTTTGAACACTTTTATGATTTTAAGCCAGAGTTAATTGTTGCGGATATGCATCCAAATTATTTTTCAACACAGTGGACAAAAAAGCAGAATATTCCTTCTGTTTTTGTGCAACACCATTATGCTCATATTTTATCAGTTATGTGTGAATACGCTTTGGATGAAACTGTTTTGGGTATGGCATGGGATGGCACGGGATATGGTGATGATGGTACAATTTGGGGTGGTGAATTTTTACTGTGTAACACAGATACCTATGAGCGTGTGGCCTATTTTGAGCCATTTTTACTCTTAGGTGGCGATGCAAGTATTAAAGATACCAAACGCATTTTAGCGTCACTTCTATGGGATGTTTTAGGGGATGAAGCTGATAGTATTTTGCATCATTATTTTGATGAGGCATTACTTAAAAGACTCAAACAGGTTTATACCAAAAAAATAAATAGCCCACTATGTTCTTCTGTAGGTAGACTTTTTGATGCTGTAGCCGTTTTATGTGGTATACATGAGCGTATTAGTTACGATGGAGAGAGTGGTTTATTGCTGGAGAGCTTGTATGATGCGTGTGTTGAAGAACATTATGAAGTATGCATTGAAGATAAAAAAATTCTTTATAAACCTATGTTTGTGCAAATGCTACGTGATAAAAAACCTTCGTTGATTGCTTCAAAATTTCTCAACACTTTGGTCTATATCTTCTTTGAAGTCTCTTCCAAGTATCCTCAGAAAAAAGTCATGGCAGGTGGTGTGTTTCAAAACCGCACACTTTTAGAGTTATTCCTTACTAAAAGTAATGAAACACTCTATTTTCCTCATAATATTTCCATTAATGATGGAGGGATTTGTGCTGGGCAACTCTACAAAGTGTTACAAAAGCGTACACATTAGTTAGAATCAAAATATTAATCTTTTTTTCTTTTATGTTTTAAAGAATAGTAAGACTAGAATAAACAGAAATCACAAGGATAAAATAATGGATAAAATTATTCGATTTAGCGTCTCTTTACCTGAAAAATTGCTAGAAGAGCTCGATAAAAAAGTAGATGCACAAGGTTATGCTTCACGCAGTGAATTTACACGAGATTTGATTCGTGAGAAGATTGTCAAAGATGATTGGCAAGATGATAACAGCGATGTGATTGGTGTTTTGACAATGATTTACACCCATCATCAAAATGAATTGGTTCAAAAAATCTTAGAGATTCAACACGATGCAAAAATTCATATTATGTGCAATACTCATGTACATGTGAGTCATGAAAATTGTTTAGAAACGGTTATGGTAACAGGAAAAGTCCCTGATGTGAAAGATTTTGCACAAAAAATTGGTGGTCTTAAAGGTGTGAAGTTTTGTAAACTAGTAGAAGCGTCTATTCCTGCGTCATAATCTTTACATGTAAAGATTTTTTTGCCACAACGCTTCTAAAATGGAGCGTTGTTCTTCTGGTGTGTAATTAAATTTAAACTCAGCTTCTTTAAGATAATAGATAAATTTTTCTCTTTTTATTCCTTTAAAATGTTCCATCCACTTTTCTAAAAAAGTCCAAAAACGATTGATAGGTGTATGAAAACTTTCATAATGTGCAACTTTATGCTGATGTAAAAAACGAGCGTATGTCTCTTTTTCTATGGCATTCTCTTCAAGGTCTCGCAAATGTGCAAATTGGTCTGGGAGTAGTAGTGTGTAGACATGCGTGTCATAAAGTATGGCTAAAATACCAATAGCATCGAAAAGATATTTTGCTTTTTTCTTTTTACATGTAGGAAGAAAATAGTATTCATCGTACTGTGAAAACGTTTGAGTGTGTTCGGTGTAGAGCGATTCTAAGTATTCTATAAGTAAAAAGCGTAGTTTGTGATATATTTTAGAAACTGTCAAATAGTTTAAGCTCAAATGTATTGCACATTCATGTGCACTTTTATTGGCAAGAAAACACTTTAGTACTTCTATTTCTTTAGCATATCTAACGTGGCTAAATGTTCGTTTACACATAACACAACGAGACTGCGATGAAGAGACTTCATAGAGTTTTGTATGTCCACAAAAAATACATGCATTGGTTTTCGTTTTCATAAGGTATTTTTCCTAAAATTAACTAAGAAACTTCTTTTTTTAGCTCGTATTTAAAGAGTTATTCTATAATAAGAAAAAAATCAAGGACTTAAACATGTGTAAAGATTGCGGTTGTTCAATCACTCCTACTCAATGGTCTGCGCATACGCACGAACATTCTCACGATGGGCATACCCATCATGACCACGATCATGCGCATGCGCATAAAAATCACGATGAGATTCATGCCAATCCTCAACTTAACGATAAAAAAACCATTGCAGTCATTACCAAAATTTTAGATGCTAATGATACACAAGCAGGACACAATAGAAAGCATTTTGAAGAGCATGGTGTTTTGGCAATCAATCTTATGAGTAGCCCAGGTAGTGGAAAAACAACACTTCTTGAGGCAACAATTGATACAAATCAAATTAAGTTAGGTGTTATTGAAGGTGATTTGGAGACCAATCAAGATGCCGATCGTATCATCGCAAAAGGAGCACCTGCACATCAAATAACTACAGGACAAGCATGTCATTTGGATGCGTTTATGGTGCACGATGGGCTTCATCATTTACCCATTGATGGACTGGATGTTGTCTTTATCGAAAATGTGGGCAATCTGGTGTGTCCAGCCAGTTATGATGTGGGAAGTCATCTTAATGTTGTACTGCTCTCTGTCCCAGAAGGAGATGATAAACCCGCCAAATACCCAGTGATGTTTCGAAGTGCAGACCTCTTTTTAATTACCAAATGCGATTTATTGCCGCATTTTGATTTTAGTGTTGAAAAAGCGATTCGTGAGGCGCGCAAACTCAATCCAAAGATGGATGTCATTGAAATAGACAGTAAGTCGGGCAAAGGGATTGATCAGTGGGTTAATTATTTAAAAATGAAAAAAGCATTGAGGTAATTATGTGTTTATCTATCCCTTCTAAAGTCGTTGAAATCGACGAAAACAATTATGCAACCGTGGATACTATGGGTGTTAGGCGTCAAGTGACACTGGATTTAATTTCTGAGCCTGTGAATGTGGGTGATTATGTACTCATTCACGTAGGATTTGCCATGAATAAGATTAGTAAGGAAGAGGCAGAATCAAGCATTGCAGCATACAATGAGATCGCAGAAGCGATGCAAAATGGTGAAATTAGTGAGGATGAGGGAAACAGTAATTATGCCTGAGATTGACCTAATCGAGGGGTTTCGTGACCCTGCTCATATGAAAGCTTTGGCAGCACTGATTAAAAAAGAGTGCAAATCTAAAATTAATATTATGGAAGTGTGTGGTGGACATACCCACACCATTATGAAGTTTGGGCTTTCTCAGATTTTGCCAGAGCTTATTGACTTTATCCATGGTCCTGGATGTCCTGTGTGCATTATGCCTAAAGAGCGCATTGATCATGCTATCGCTTTGGCTTCTATGCCCAATACGATTCTTGCAACTCTTGGTGATATGATACGTGTTCCTGGAAGCAAAACTTCTTTGCAAAAACTTCGTGCAGAGGGCAAAGAGATTCGCTCGTTGTATTCGCCTTTAGATGTGATTAAAATTGCGCAAGAAAACCCTGATAAAAATGTTGTTTTTTTTGCCATTGGTTTTGAAACGACCACGCCCATGAGTGCGGTTTTAATCCAACAGGCGATTGCTCTAAATCTCAAAAACATTTTCTTTCACATCAACCATGTCACCGTACCTGAGGCGGTAGAAGCGATTATGAGTAGCGGTGATGCACTCATTGATGCATTTTTGGGACCATCTCATGTCAGTGTTATCACAGGCTATAAAATTTATGAGCCAATTGCAGAAAAATACCACACACCCATTGTTGTGGCTGGTTTTGAGCCCACCGATGTGATGGAGTCAGTTTTACGCATTGTTCGTCAAGTCAATGCGGGTAAAAGTGAGGTAGAAAATGAGTACGCCAGAGCTGTCTCCCGTGATGGCAATCTTAAAGCACAAGCTTTAATCAATACCTATTTTGAAAAGAGAGACCATTTTAGATGGCGTGGCATTGGGGATATTCCTAAAAGTGCCTTGAAACTTAAAGCGGAATATGCAGACTATGATGCGGAAGTTGTGTTTGATGAAGTGCTTCCTAAAACAGAGTTGAACGACCATAAACTTTGTATTTGCGGTGATATTTTAAAAGGACGTGCGAAGCCATTTGACTGCAAAGTGTTTGGCAAAGCCTGTACGCCTACCAATCCGATGGGCTCGTGCATGGTCTCTAGTGAGGGTGCTTGTTCAGCATACTTCAAATATGGAAAATTGAATTTTAAAGGAACCAGAGTATGAGCAAAAAAATACTTCTCTCTCATGGCGGTGGCGGTGAAGAGACGCAAAGTTTGATTAAAGAGCTTTTTTTTAAACACTTTGAGAATGAGATTTTACTGCGTATGGAAGATGCGGCAAACTTGATTATGGATAGCACAAATATTGCATTTACGACAGATTCTTTTACGGTAAGTCCTCTTTTTTTTAACGGAGGAAATATTGGAAAGCTTGCCATTGCAGGAACGGTGAATGACCTTTCGATGATGGGCGCAAAGCCAAAATATTTAACCTGTTCGTTTATGATTGAAGAGGGGTTTGAATACGCAAAGCTGGAAGAAATTGTTATCAGTATGCGTGATGAGATGGCAAAAAATGGTGTAAAAATTGTAGCGGGTGATACCAAGGTCGTACCAAAAGGTGGTGTTGATGGTCTTTTTATTAATACAACAGGTATTGGGGAAATCATCTATAAAGGTATTTCTGCACATCATTTAGCAAACGATGATGTCATTATCGTTTCACATGAAGTGGGTAATCATGGGGCATGTATTTTAGCCACACGTGAAGAGATAGAGCTTGAGAGTGAGCTTCAAACCGATTGTGCAAGTTTATGGAAACCTGTGGAAGCACTCATACATGCAGGTGTAAAAATCCATGCACTTCGTGATGCAACCCGTGGAGGGCTTAGTGCGGTACTTAATGAATGGGCTGAGACATCAAAGGTGTGTATTGAAGTGGATGAGGCTAAAATCCCTGTGGCAAAAGAGGTTAAAGGGATATGTGAGCTATTAGGCTTTGAGCCTTATGAGTTCGCTAATGAGGGTACGATGGTGATTGCCTTGCCAAAAGAAGAGGCACTAAAAGCGCTTGACGTGCTTCAACACTTTCCAGAAACAGCACAGGCTACTATTATTGGAAAAGTGACACAGGCCTTTACATGTAAAGTTGTTTTGCACACACCATGGGGAAGTGAACGATTTTTGGAACCTCCTAAAGGTGAATTACTTCCAAGGATTTGTTAATGCATGAATTTTCCATTGTAAATGCACTTTTAGAAATGTGTGAAAAAAATGCCAAAGAACATCATGCAACAAAAGTGACAAAAGTAGAGATAAAAGTAGGAAAGCTCAGTGGCATTGAACCACATTTACTTGAAACGGCATTTGATACGTTTAAAGAAGAGAGTATTTGTGATGGAGCTGAGTTTGTTATGCATCTTCAAGATGTTGTGATTCGATGTGAAGCCTGTCAAAAAGAGGCAACATTAAATACCAATGAATTTATTTGTCCCTTTTGTACAAGTACGGATTTAACCGTTATAGATGGTGAAGAGATGTTCTTGATGCACTTAGAAATGGAGTAATCAGCACCTAAGAGAGTGTAATGTATAATCAGTTATCACCTTTTTTGTATTGCTTGCAGTGCAAAAAAGTTTATAAAACTGAAAGAGATCAAATGTTAGACGATTTAAGACGTGCATGTGTTGAAGATTTACCAGATATTATTAAAATTTATAATGAAGCGATTAAAGACGGAATTTCGACTTCTGATACAAAGATGGTCAGCATTGAAGAGAAATTAGCGTGGTTTAATGCTCACGATGAGGCGCATCCTATTTTAGTAAAAGCTTATTGTGGTCGCATTATTGCATGGATTAGTTTTCAGCCCTTTTATCAAAATGTTCCTGTGTATGCTCAGAGTTCGTTTATAAATATCTTTATTGATAAAAATTTTCAAGGTAAAAAATTAGGACAACAATTTTTAAAAGAAGCAATTGAACAAGCACAAGCAGGAAAGATTAAAACCTTACTTGCGCTTATTTTTGCAGATAATCCAGCAAGCCTAAAATTGTTTAAAAAATTAGGCTTTAAAGAGTGGGGGCATTTAAGTCATGTTGCCTGTGTGGATGGGATAGATAAAGATCTTCTCGTTTTAGGACTTCGGATAC
>RZYK01000080.1 GCA_009930355.1 Campylobacterota bacterium
ACAAAATTGAGTTCTTGACTTACCATACTCTTCTCCTTATTCTGCTTCCATAATGGCACGCAATGGGAATTTTTCTTCTTTTGCCATTTTTCTTACCTGTGAGACTTTCGTCTCAGCAATTTCATAGGCATAAACCCCACATAAGCCTTTACCTTTTTCATGCACACTCAACATAATTTCAGTCGCTTTTTCAAAACTGTGATGAAAAATCTGCATCAAAACCTTAATGACAAATTCCATACTACTATAATCATCATTCAGTAAAAGAACCTTGTACAATCTAGGCTCTTTAATCTCAATGAGCTCAACCGTTTCATTTTCAAACGCTGGATTACTCTGATGCATCCAAATTCTCTATTTCGATACTAATTTATCAACATCTTTTTGAATCACATCCAGTGAAACTTTACCAATGTAAAATTTATTATTAGGGTCATTTTGATAGATATCCGTCACCTTTTGGTAAATACCTTCTTTTAAAAGCACTTTAAACGGTACTTGAAGTACTTGTTTGTAAGCAATATCTTGCAAAATTGTCTCGACAAGTTTTTTATTTTTAGGTGAATTGCTAATAAAATAATAGGCATTGTACTTTGCCGCAAAATTCTCAATGACATATTCATCACTCACTTCTTCAAGAAAATTAAGCCCAATGAGCATGACATCTTCACTGTTTTGAAGCTGAAAATCCATCAAGGAAGGAGCTTCCTCCTGACATGGTGCACAAAACGTACCAAAAATATCAATTAAAATAATCTTACCTTCATCCTCTTCGATAACAAACCCACCATTTTTACGCACTAGGGTTAATTTAGCACCCGCAATACTTTTAAGTTCAACCTTTTCGCCCTCTTTATAAGTCTCTTTCACAACACTTATGGCTTCATTTTTAGGCTCAGAACTACAACCGATAAACAGTAGTCCTATCAAAACGACCATAAAACCAATACATTTTTTCATTGCATCCCTCATATTTTTTGGCTTATTCTACTTTTTTTAGATAAATAATCTGTAAACTACTCTTTATATGCATGATTTTTCATGGCTGTTTGCGCCTCTCGTCGTGCATCTTTCTCTTTTAAACTCTCTCGTTTATCATGTTCATTTTTACCACGAGCGAGTGCAATTTCCACTTTAGCAAGGTTTTTTGCATTGAAATAAATGGCAAGTGGAACAATGGTCAAGCCATCTTTGGCCACTTTCATATCCCACTTACGTAATTGCTTTACATGTAAAAGCAATTTTCGAGGCGCTCTTTCATTGGGTGCAAAATTGAGATTGGCAGTGGAGAGATGTGAAATATGCGCATTCAGTAAAAATGCCTCTCCCTTAATAATCTTTACAAACGAATCTTTAAGATTGACTCTTCCTTGACGAATGGCTTTGACTTCACTGCCTTGAAGGACAATACCTGCTTCTAATTTCTCTAAAATTTCATAATCATGAAACGCTTTTTTATTGCGTGCAACCGCTTCACCCATTCTGCTCTACCTTCTCTTTCATTCTAAAAAAACTACTACCACTGCCACTAAAAAACCATCCCTCTTTAGCGTACGATGCTAACGTAGGATACGCTTTTAAACACGCAGGATACAAATCATTAAGTGCTTCTTTCCCATAGGCTTTTAGCAAGGCTTTACTTTTCATTTCAACCATTACCTTTGCCAAAGGAATATTCATCGATTGCAAAAAATATTCCCTATACATTTTATAAACACGGGCTGTTTCACAAGCAAGAGGAGGCGTAAAAACTTCCAAATCCAATGCTTCTTCATCATATTTTTCAACCACTTCCCCAATACCACGGACATTCGCACTCGCATACCCTGAGGCAAAAAAAGCAACATCAGCACCGACTTTGCTTCCTAGCTCCATTTTTTCTTGCAACGTAAGCTTTAAATTTCCAACATCATTGAGCATAGTTAAAAAAGTGGCAGCATCGCTACTTCCTCCCCCAAGACCTGCTCCTTGAGGAATCACCTTCTTTACATGTAAAGCATACTCTCTCATAATTGCTTCAACTTCTTTGGCAAATCCATGACATTGGAGCGTTTTAAAAATTTTATAAAGGGTATTTTGTTCTAGTGTACAATTAAAATCACCCACCAATTCAAAAGGTTCAGAAGAACTTTTTGGTACAAAAGTGAGTGTGTCAAAAAGATTGGAAACGAGCATAAAGCGAGAAACCAATTCATGGTAAGAACCACGAATGCCCACAATTTTTAAAAAAATATTGACTTTTGCCTGTGCGTTGTACTGCATTATTTAAGCTTCTTACTTAAATCCAAAAGAAGATCAGCATGGACACTTTTACTGGCTTCTATATTGGTCTCTTTAATGGCTTGAGCTAACTCTTCACGCAATATCATCATCTCTTTGGGAGCATCAAAACCTAATTTAACAATCCCTTTGGATATTTCAATAACACGCACCGTAATATTCTCATTTAAAACAACACCTTCGCCTAATTTTCGTGTCAGTATTAACATGTTACGCCTTTAGCGATAATGAATTTAAAAGGTATTCTACTCCATCTGTACTGAGTTGCACAATACTTAGCATCTCCTCATTGAGAATATAATAAATACCTTCTTCTTGTTTTTCAAAATTTTCTACCTGCAATTTTCGCCCAAGCAACACATCACTCGCATCGCCACAATAACGATTTATAGGTAAATCAAGATAGTCTAAGGGATTGAGCGCTTTTTCATGCGCATAAACAAACGCCCCCTCATTTAAGCGATGTAAAGCACTTAAAGAACCGCTAAAACCCAATTTTTGAGCTATTAAAGCACCGATACTTCGCACATATCCACCCTCTGAAATGGTGATTTCAAAGGTTAAAAACGGATGAGAATAATGGACTAAATGACAATCATACACATGACTCGTAATAGTTTTCATCTCAAAGTCTTGTTCACTGCGTGCTAAATCATACGCCCGTTTACCCTCTATTTTTTTAGCCGAATATTTAGGCGGTAAATAGCTTATATCGCCCACCATACCATTCAATGCAATAGTAATCGAATCAGGATGAAAGGGTATCATCTCTTCAACATGCTCAATTTTTTCGATATCTAACGTAGGACTCGAAGCACCTATCCATAATGTAGCACGGTAGGTTTTAGGCGCTTTTTTTAAAAAACGAAACAGTTTGGTAAACTGACCAAATGCCACAATTAGAACACCCTGCGCAAAAGGATCAAGCGTACCTGAAAACCCTGCTTTTTTTATGCCATAACGCCTTTTGATGCGACTTAAAAAATGGTTACACACCATGTTTGCTGGCTTATACGCTACAAAAAGACGGTTTTGCACTAAATTTTCTCCACGAATGAGGCTAAAATATCCCGTTTGGTTCCACTAAAATTAATTTGCAATTTAAACTCTCTACCCACCTTACTCACTTCAGTGACACGACCAATTCCAAAAATTTTGTGTTTCACCAAATCCCCTTTTTTAAACGAAGTGGTTCGCTCTAAAATCAAACTTCCCTCACAGACCCCCGCCTCTTTTAAAAAACGACTCTTTGAAAGTTCGGTTCGTCTTCCTTTGTAAAAACGACTTCCTGAAAAACTAAGGGTGAGCTCTTTTTTAGCTCTTGTAATGGCAACATATCCAAGCCTGCGCTCCTCTTCGATATCACTTCCATCACCGACTAACGGAAAAAAGCCCTCTTCTAAACCAATGACAAACAGATACTCAAACTCCAACCCCTTACTGGCATGAATACTCATAATGGAGATATTTTCACTATCTATCTGGTCTTGGTCACTTTGCAATGCCAATTCATTTAAAAAATCATCCACGCCCATGTGTGGGTTTTGTTTCACATAATCCCTAAAAAGTCCGTAAAACTCATCAATGTTTGAGAGACGCTCTAGCGAGTCTGGCTGGTTATTGTAATACTCTTTAATCGCAAACGCCTCTTCAATTGCATCAATCATATCGTAGGTGGAATGCGCTTGAATCGTTTGCATACGGGCAATATTATGAACAAACTCTTTGAGTGCAAGTGCTGCTTTTTTAGTGGCCTCTTTTTCAATACTTTGTTCATTACATGTAAGATATTCGTAAATGGATTGGCTATTGTCATACGCTGCTTTAAAAATGCGTTCCATCGTTACTTTACCTAAACCTCGTTTAGGACGATTAATAATGCGCTTAATGGAAAAATCATCGTGAGGATTGGCAATAACACGCAGGTAACTAATGACATCTTTAACCTCAGCACGCTCATAAAACTTCACGCCTCCAACCATATTGTAAGGAATTTTTTCTTTATTAAGTCCCTCTTCTAAAGAACGGCTCAGCGCATTAATACGATACAACACCGCAATATCTCTAGGACTGACACCACTCTCAATAAGCTTTCTAATTTTTCGAGCGATACTCAGCGCTTCTTGATTTTCATCGTGCGATTCGAGCACTTCAATGGCCTTACCCTCTCCTTTGGTGCTTTCCAACACTTTGCCAATACGGCCACGATTGTGATCTATTAAATCATTCGCCGCTTTAAGAATCTGCGTGGTCGAGCGATAATTTTTTTCCAATTTTACAATTTTCACATTCTCAAACGATTCGTGAAACTCCAAAATATTTTTAATGTTCGCTCCCCGCCAGCCATAAATACTCTGATCATCATCACCCACCACACATAAATTGCTATGGGTATGACAGAGTTTGCGAAGCAGTTTATACTGAAGTTCATTCGTATCTTGATACTCATCGACCATAATATACTGATAGCGTTTGCTCGTCTCTTCACACAATTTCTCATCGCTCTCTAAAATTTTATACGGAAGGACTAAAAGGTCATCAAAATCAACTAAATTATTAGAGAGCAAATAATCTTCATACTGTTCATACAATTTTGCAATAATTTGATAACTTTGCTGTTCTGCCTTTTCCCATGCCATTTTAGGGTCAATCAAAGAAGTTTTATAACGTGAAATTTCACTAGCAATCATGCCTGTTGGAAGTTCACTGGATGTATTTAAGCTTTTTAAAATACGTTTTTTATCATCGGTGTCAATCACCACAAAGCTATTTTTTCGACCCAATTTATCCATATGAAATTTAAGAAAGAGTAAACCAAATTTATGAAATGTACACAAAAGTGGTGGATACGAATGCGAGTCTATCATCGCCATAGCACGTTCTCTCATCTCGCTAGCAGCTTTGTTCGTAAACGTAAGTGTCAGGGTATTGGCCGCTGGAATGCCTAAAGAGAGCAAATACGAAAGTCGTGATGTAATTGTTTTTGTTTTACCACTGCCTGCCCCTGCTAAGATAAGTACAGGACCATCCACACATTTGACCGCATCTTGTTGTGATTCATTTAACATCGCTAAATCTTGCATACATTTTCCACTTTGTTTGATATAGTCTTCATTATAGCAAAAAAAGTTTAAGGCAAACGTGTCGTTTCGCTCTGAGTAAATTTATTAATTTTAGTTATAATGCTCATTAAACGTTTATCATCATAAGGATTTATAAAATGCTTAAAGATTTTTCTAAAATAGAGACATTTTTAACGGTTGTTAAAGAGAAAAGTTTTTCTAAAGCCTCTAAAAAATTAGGAATTAGCCAGCCTGCCGTCACACAACAAATTAAACTTTTAGAAGAGTATTTAGACATTCAAATTGTCGATCGTAAAAAAAATGGAATCAAACTAACTACAGCAGGAGAAGAGCTCCATAAAGTAGCCCTTAAACTTGAAAAACAAATTTTAGCAGCAGAGCGTGAGATGCTAAGACTCGTCAATAAAGAGATTATTTTTGTACTAGGTGCTTCAGCCGTCATTGGCAATTACATTTTGCCTGATTTTCTCAATGACATTCAAGATGCGATAAAAAATAATGTCATGCTTAAAGTTGAAAATACCGCTGAAATTACTGAAAAATTACTGGATAAAAAAGTGGATTTAGCACTTGTCGAAGCACCCTATTTTCAAGAAGGCATTATTTACCGTGAATGGATGGAAGATGAGTTGGTGATTACGAGTAAATACCCACTCCCTAAAAATTTAACCAAAGAAGATTTGCTTAGTTTTAATTGGATTTGCAGGGAAGAAGAGTCAAATACTCGTAAAATTATTCACGATACGTTTGAAAAAATTGATGTTGATTGTAAAAGTTTTAAGGTCAAAAGTATTTTAACCAGTTCAACAGCTGTGAAGCAAACACTTTTAAAATGTAAACTTGAGGAAAAAACACCAACCGTTTCAATACTTTCAAAACATATTATTGCAGATGAAGTTGAACGAGGTGAACTTTTTACCTCCAAAATGAAGGGGTTAAAACTTACCCGGATGCTTTACCTCTGCTATCTTAAAGATCGTAAACACGATGCACTGATTGATAGCGTGATTAATTATCTCATGAGTAAACACCCCAATAAAACAACTGTTTCTACTTTTTAATCAGCTTTTGATTTTCAGGATTAGACATCAACGCTTCCATCGAGCGTTTGATGCCTTTTTCTTTTGGAACTTTATTCACCACTTTAGAAGGTGTACTCAGATTGATAAACACAGGTACTTCTTCAACCACAATCTGTAAAATAGCATCCAAGGAGACACTCACCAAAGAGCCGAAATTTTCATTCCCAAAACCTGCCTCAAAACTCAATGTATCGTTATAAACCTGAGCACTTTCAAAGGTATATCCCGCTAAAAAAAACATGGTAATAGGTTTAAAACCTTGCGTAATATTTTCAGGTAATTCAGGATCAAAATTAACATCTGAAATATTTGTCAAAATGGAAAAATGGATCCCTTTTTTCAGGAGTAACTCCACAATTTCATGGGTGTGTTTCTTCATCATACCGTGAAATGCGTCATCTCCAAGCAGTGCTTCAATCATCGCATAATCCTTTAAACTCCTCTAAGAGGATTTCAATTTCACCAATGCCTAATTTCCAAAAATTCTCATCTTCGATGTCAAACCCAAATTTTTGAATCAACTCTTTTGGACTTTGACTTCCCCCCGCACTTAAAAAAGCTGTATAGGTTTGTACAAACTGCTCTTTGTTACTTTTTTTATACAAACCATACAATGCCAATACCAGCAACTGACCGTAGCTGTACGCATAACAATAAAAGGGAGAGTGAATAAAATGGGGAATATAACTCCACCACAAAGCATAATCTTTAGAGAGAGTAATGCTATTGCCAAACATTTTTTGACTCTCTTCCATCCAATAACGATTAAAGGTTTCAAGGTCTAATTCACCCTCATGTGCATGAACTTTTCGCTCAAAGGTTGTAAAGTTAATTTGACGATAAAGTGTCGAAAAAATATCTTCAATTTTACTTGCATACAACGACCGTTTTTCTGCGTTACTTAATCCATCTTTTATAGCATCAAAAACGAGCATTTCTGCAAAAACCGAAGCAGTTTCAGAGGTAGTAAGGGGCGTATCACTCCCCAAATATCCAACATCACGAGAGAGATACTGATGAATGGCATGACCTAATTCATGCGCTAACGTAAAAAGGTCTCGTCTGGTATTTGTATGATTTAAGAGCACATATGGATGCGTAGAAGGTGTAGCCGGATGCGAAAATGCTCCCCCTCGTTTTCGCTCTTTAGGAAATACATCAATCCACCCCTTCTCAAACGCCATAGAAGCGATTTCATGAAATTTTGGATTGAACTTTGAAAAAGCTTCTAGCACAATTTTTTGAGAGGTTTTAAAATCATACACAGCGTTAGAATCTTCAAGAGGTGCGTAACGGTCATACTCAAAAAGCTCTTTAAGACCTAAAAGTTTTGCTTTTTGGGTGTAATAGTTTTGTACCAAATGAAAGCTTTGCTCTGCAGTGTTTACAAGAGCATCTACACTTTTTTGGGTAATTTTATTGTCCATATGGCGAGGCTGTTCCGCATTTTTATACCCTCGAAGCTCACAATCACTTGCAAGATCAGTTTTAATCATATTAAAAATATATCCCAGTAAAGGCTGATGCTCTTTAATACCTTTTGTAAAAACACTGGCTACTTTTTTTCGCACCTCACGATTAGCATCTTGCAATTTACTCAAAATCTCTTCTTCTGAAAGTTTTTTTCCCTCATAGGTAAATTTTAAACGGCTAAAGTGTTCATCAAAAAGCCTGCTAAAAGCAGAAGAAGAGGTCATCTCTTTTTTAAGTAAAATGCGCTCTTCTTTTTGAGAAAGTTGGTAAGGCTTCTCTTCCATCAACGATTCTAAATAAAATTTATACATTGGCGCAGCCGCAATTAACTCCTCTTGTTTTGCTTTAGGAAGCTTGTTAAATTCTAATTCAAAAAAGAGTAAATTTTCAGCAATTTTGCTGTGTTCTTGTTGATATTTTGCATAAAAGCCACCTTGTTCACTATTGGTAGCAAACCGTAAAAATGCATACGTCATGATGCGACCAAGTTTCTCATTAATCGCCTCATACTCACGAATTGATTCTAAAAATTCGTTTACATGTAACTCTTTGAGTTTTCCTTTGCACACCGATTCAAAACCCTTT